>CAZLRL010000544.1:0-483 GCA_964561645.1 uncultured Desulfobacterales bacterium | reverse complement strand
GCCATTTTTTCTTCCAGCTTGACTATCTGGAAATAGGCGCTGGCGGGAATCTTGGTTTGAAGTTCCTGCCAGTCGTTGACCACACCCTTGACTTCCATTTTGGCGGCGCTTAAGGACGCGGTGCCGAACAGGAGCACCGCGGCCAAGGCCACCATGATTGCCGACCATTTTTTCATTGTCTCCCCCTTCCTTCCCTGGATAATCGGTCAGGTTTGCTTGGTCAGGTTTTGGTTTTGTTTAGTATAACGACAGGCTCCGGCTCTTGAAACAGGCGGGACAATTTTTTCCTCGGAGACGAACTCGGAGCAGGGTCATGTTGCCGAAGTCGTTTAATAGCATTCATCCTTTAATGTGGCCGCAGGCTTTACTGAAGGTGCCTCTGTAGGGGCGAGGTAACCCCGCCCTTTGACAAGATTTTCAGTGCTCCTTCCGAGGAAATTTATATTATATTTCCTCCAGGAAGAGGCTATCGCGGCATAATGG
>CAZLRL010000543.1:0-2029 GCA_964561645.1 uncultured Desulfobacterales bacterium | reverse complement strand
AAACCCCCGCCCCCTACCGGGCAACTCGGGAGCACAGGCATCTTGCCTGTGCTGCACAGGCTGGAAGCCTGTGCTCCCGGGAAAGGTTGGTTGAAAGAAGGGCTTAAAAGGAGGGCGGGGTAACCCCGCCCCTACGTCCCTGGCCCTCCCCCCACAATCATCATCATCCAGATAAACCGGCGCGATGAGGGTGAGATCCGGCAGGTGGGTGCCGCCCCAGTAGGGGTCGTTCAGGAGCAGCACGTCCCCGGGTTCCAGGGGAAAGTCCGGCAGCACCCGGGCCAGGGTGGCGGGCAGCGCGCCCAGGTGCACGGGAATATGCGCGGCCTGGGCCAAAAGCTCCCCCGCCGGGGTGAAGACCGCACAGGAATAGTCCCGGCGCTCCTTGATGTTGGGAGAAAAGGCGCTGCGCCGCAGCACGATGCCCATTTCTTCGGCCACCGCGGCAAAGACCTTGTGAAAAATCGTCAGTTCAAGGGCCAAAGACATGGTAAGGTCCGGAAAATTAAAAATTCCCTTCAGAATCTATGAAAACTCTGGCTCATTATATTGCATCAAAACTCAGATATAGTAAATCATGGGTATTGGTCAGCCATTCTCCTGTTAGGGGAGATTTCGGTGGGGCGGGCCTCCGGGCCCGCCAGACACTGGGCGGCCAGGGACGGCCGCCCCACCAGAATTAGGAGCCTAAATAATTTTTTTAAACTTATTGGGGTCCAGGCTCCGGCGGGGACCGGTGGTGACCAGGATCAATGCCAGGCAGAGCCTGGCGTCCAGTGCGTCCCCAAGCAGGAGCTTGGGGACGAGATTAAGAAGGGCTTGGTGGCACCGGCGTCTCGCCGGTGCGGACGCAGGCTAAAGCCTGCGGCCACAATAAAAAATTTTTCGCTCTTCAGAAATCTTGGCTTTAAGGGAAAATTTTTTGGAAAAAAAATGCTGACCGAGGAGGAATTCCGCACCGGCAGCCTGAGCCTGCCGTCTCTGGAGGCCGATGATGTGCCCCCGGGCTGCTTTGCCTGTCCCTATCTGGCCTATAAGGAATTCTCCATGAACGAAGCCGAGGGGCTCTTCTACTTCTATTGCGCCTATCATACCCCGGGGCGCCTGTGCCAAAAGACGCCGCCCTGTTTGACCGGACGGCCCGGCGACCCCCTGAGGCAAAGGTAAAATGATTACCCTGTACCAGGAACCCGGCCACACGGAAGCTCAAGAAGTCTTCGGGCCAAAAAGCCTTTTCCGCTTCCATTGCCATGCCGGTCTGGCCTGCTTCAACCGCTGCTGCCAGGAGGCCACTATTATTCTCAGTCCCTACGACATCCTGCGCCTGAGCTGCCGGTTGGGCCTGACCACCGGGGAGTTCCTGAAGCGCCACACCTGGCGCCAGGAAGAGTCCCGTTCCCGCCTCCCCCTGGTCCTGGTAAAGCACGCCCGCCACGGGGGGTGCCCTTTTCTGGCCACGGGAGGCTGCCAGGTCTATGAGGACCGGCCCGCCGCCTGCCGGCTGTTTCCCCTGACCCAGGGCAGCGAACTGACGCCGCACGGGGTGGTGGATCATTATTACCTGCGCCGGCTGGAGTACTGCCTGGGATGGGCCGGGGAACGGGAGTGGACCATCGCCTCCTGGCAGGCCGACCAGGGGTTCGGCGACTTCGACCGGCCCCGGCGGCCCTGGCTGCAGCTTCTGTTACAGCAAGGCCAACCCGGCCGCATCCCCCCGGATCATCGGCTGCTGTCCCAGTTTTACATGATGGCCTATGACCTGGACGCGTTCCGCGCCTTTCTCTTTGAGTCCGCTTTTCTCAAGGCCCACGGCCTGACCCTGGAGGAGGCCCTGCCCCTGGCCTCCGATGATTTGGCCCTGATCAGGTTCAGCGCCGCCTGCCTCGAACAGCTGCTCTTCCCGGACGAGGCCCGGCCCTTGAACCAGGCCCTGGCCCAAACTCTGGCTGAATCCGGTTAGGCATAAAAAAGAATTTACGATTATTTCTTTAACTCTAAAACCACGCCAATGATTTCGAGTCCTTAAGTG
>CAZLRL010000542.1:0-2036 GCA_964561645.1 uncultured Desulfobacterales bacterium | reverse complement strand
CGTGGCCTTGAACTGCGTGGCCAACGGCAAGCTCCTGCGCCGCCAGACCTTTAAGGACATCTACATTCAACCCGCGGCGGGCGACGCCGGCGGCGCGGTGGGCGCGGCCCTGGCCGCCTGGCACATCGATCTGGGCAAGGAGCGCCAGGTCGCTGCCGGCATGGACGCCATGCGGGGCTCCTACCTGGGACCCGAATACGGGGCCGACGAAATTCGCCGGGTGAGTCGCCGCCACGGCGCGCCCTACCGCCGGTATGAGGATTTTGATGAGTTACTCCGGGACGTGGCCCAGCTTTTAGATCAGGGCCAGGTGGTGGGGTGGTTTCAGGGCCGCATGGAATGGGGCCCCCGGGCCCTGGGGAACCGCAGCATCCTGGGGGACGCCAGAAACCCGGAGATGCAAAAGCACCTGAACCTCAAAATCAAATACCGGGAGGGCTTCCGGCCCTTCGCCCCCTCGGTCCTCCACGAGGAAACCGCCAACTTTTTCGAACTGGACCGCCCGTCCCCCTACATGCTCATGGTGGCCCCGGTCCGGGCCGACCGCTGCCGCCCCCTGCCCCCGGATTATCAAAACCAGGACCTCTTCGACCGTCTCTACCACCTGCGCTCGGATGTCCCGGCCGTCACCCACGTGGATTATTCGGCCCGCATCCAGACCGTGCATCGCCAAACCAACGAGAAATACTGGCGCCTTATAAAAGCCTTCCAGGATCTCACCGGTTACGGCCTCATCGTCAACACCAGCTTCAACGTCCGGGGGGAGCCCATCGTCTGCACCCCCGAGGACGCCTACCGCTGCTTCATGCGCACCGAAATGGATTACCTGGTCATGGAGGATTTTTTCTTCGACAAAAAGGACCAGCCCCAGTTCACCGAGCATGAAGACTGGCGCCACGAATTCGAGCTGGATTGAGGACGCCTAGCGCGTAGGGTGGGCACCGCCCACCAAAATTCTGCGGAAAACCGAAAACTATCCGAACAATGTCTCGGGTGGGCCCTGCCCACCAAACCTTTGCCACAATAAAAAACGGTGCGTAGGGTGGGCACTGCCCACCATATTCTTTGGGACAAGAGCGGCAACAGGCCCTCCTAGAAAAAACCCAGAATCAGGCCAAGCCCTGGTGCCACTGTTTCTTGGCCTAGAAAGGGCCGTAGGGCGGGAAACCGCCGCGCCTCCCGCCTTCTGCTTCTATTATTCCTTCCCAACCTTACCGAAAACTAAAAACCGAAAACCCCTGCTAATCCCCTGAATCCCCCGCGTCCAACCACCCCCCGGCCTTGAGCATCTCCGCCATCTAGGCGGAAAAACCTGGGCCTCGCCTTGGCCTCCCGGTTACCGGGAATCATCAAGCAGGTTCTGAGCCTGGCCCGATAAAATTACCAGGAACATATTTCTTTCGATAAAAAAGTAAGAAAAAAATTGAAGAAAATGGCCCGGACATTCGATAACTATTAATAATAACAGAGTCTTTGGACACGGATGTCCAGAAGCATATCAGGGAGAGATGCAATCATGCACCAAGCGCCACCGAATTTCAAGCTCACCATTGACCAGGTTTCCCGTCTTACCGGGGTGAAAAAAGGCACGCTGCGCTATTGGGAAAAGTCCTTCGGGGATTTCCTGCAGCCCACCCGCACCGATTCCCAGCGCCGGGAATACAGCATGGCTGACCTCGAAATTATCGACAGCATCAAAAAGCTGCTCGAGGAAGAGCACCTGACCAAGCGAGGGGTCAAAATCCGCCTGGAACAGCAAAACGGCAAGGCTTAAAACCTTCGTGTCAGGTTCCGGCTCAAGTCGGCCAAAGCTTTCCCGCCTGGAAAAGTTTAACCATGTCCCTCGGGCTCTGATTTGCAGGGAGGCAGATTGAAGCCCGGGACCCCCGAGATCAGGTGGCCGCCCGGTCTGGAACCTGGCACGAACCCCTTACCCGGTCCGGTGCAGTAGTGTCCGGTATGAAAATTGCCTAAAGGTAACCCAATGTTCTTTGACAAAAGGAATCTACCAAAAACATCAAGGGATTGCGTAGGGT
>CAZLRL010000541.1:0-2039 GCA_964561645.1 uncultured Desulfobacterales bacterium | reverse complement strand
ATGTCCTCGGCGGCGACGTCGTCCGGCGAAATCTCCTGCAGCCAATCCGGCTCGCCCTCGCCGGTCACCGCGGCGACTTCGCGCTCGCCTTCCGGCGGCAGGTCGGGGGCCAGGTAAATACCCTGGCGCTCGAAGCTGCGGCGGTCTTTGTCCGGAATCGGCGCGGCAAGCTCCAGGGGCTTCAGAGCCAGGGCCTTCTCCTGGGCCACCTGCTCGCTCTCGGCCAGGACGGCCAGGCGCAGGGCCTGGTTGCCGGTGCGGGCCCGGAAAAAGTTCACCCCGTTCACCTGGGGTGGTGCCTGGAGCTCGGAGGAGGCTGGCGGTTCAGGCGCACCCGGTTCTTCCGGCAGGCTCACCAGCACCGGCGCTTCGTCGGCCTGATTTTCTTCCAACTGCACCACATAATTGGCCCCGCCGAAGCCGAAGGCGTTGACCATCAGGCGGCGGGGGCGATCCTGGGGCCGAAGCCAATCCTCGGGTTGGGTGGGAACCTTGAACCCCCAACTTTCCAGATCAATCTGGGGATCGGGATTGTCGTAATTCAGGCACGGAGGGACAATCCCGGCCTGCATGGCCATGACGCCCCGGATGAGGCTGTTCAGCCCGGAAGCACCCAGGGTGTGGCCGATCTGGGATTTGAACGAAGTAATATACGGTGCCCGACCCTGGGGAAAGAACGCCTTGAGGGCCTGGACCTCCTCACCGTCGCCCTGCATGGTGGAGGTGGCGTGGGCCTCTACCAGGTCCACGGTTTCAGGGGCATAGCCCGCGTCGGCAAACGCGGCCTTGACCGCGATCTCCTGGGTCTCGGCCAGGGACTCCACCATACCCTCGTCGCTGTTGGAAGCGCCCATGCCGGTAATGTAGGCGTGGGCCCGGGCTCCCCGCCGCCGGGCCACCGACTCCCGCTCGATGACAATAATGGCCCCGCCTTCGCCCAGGACCATGCCGTCCCGGTCACGGTCCAACGGGCGGCTCATCTGATGGGGCAGGCGGGAATTGCCGGTCAAGCCGGCCAGCGCGCCCAGGGCCGAAAATTCCAGGAAATGGGCCGGGGTCAGGGTTTCCTCGCCGCCGCCCACCACCGCGGCGTCGATGACCCCGCTTTTGATCATCAAGAGTGCGGCGTAAAGGGCTACCAGGCTGGTGGCACAGGCCGCGGACACGGAAAAGGAGGGGCCGCGAAAGCCGTATTTGTTGCAAATGAACCCGCCCGCGGTGCAGTTAAGGCGGCCCAGGAGGGTGGTGTCATCCACGCGGATCAGAGTGGATTTGATGTAGTCTTCGGCCGCATGAGCCTGAAGCGGGGACAGGGTGACGATGCTGCCCACGGATTGGATCATGTGGGGCGCGGCCAGACCGATGACCAGGTCCCTCAAGGTGCTGGCCACTTCGCCTGAGTTTTGGGACACCAGCACCGCAACGCGTTCCCGGGGGATGTTTGCGGCCAGAAGGCCGGAATCGGTCAGGGCGCGGTGGGCCAGCCACAGGGTCAGGCGGGTGGAGTTGGACATGGTCCGGAAATCCTGGGGCGGAATGCCCAACTCTTTGCGGTTGATGTCGATATTCTGAAAGGCCCCCACCTTGCAATAGGTCTTTTCGGGGGCCCGGGGATCAGGGTCGAAGTAAAAGCTGTGGTCCCATTTGGTGGCGGGCACCTCGATGATGCCACTCCTGAGAGACACGGAGGCCTCCCAGATTTCCCGGGGGCTGTTCCCCAGGGCGTTGGCGATGGCCATGCCGGTGACGGCCACCCGCTCGCCGTTTCCAGCCGCCCGGGCGGGCCGCAGCACGGCCGGGGCTTCCAGAGGCGCCAGGTGGGGTCGGGCCAGATCGATGGGGCCGGCGGCCAGCTCCTGGTGGAGTTCGCCCAGGGTCAGGACCCGGGAGATGGAGCCCGCCGCCGCGCCGCTCATAAACTGGCCTTCTGCAAGGCAGGCCGACTCTTCCAGGGGCGCGCCCTGGGGCTCCTGGACGCCCCGGGCCGCGATGAGCAGGGTCCGGGCGCCCAGGGCCTCCAGGCGGCGGCGGAAGGAGGC
>CAZLRL010000540.1:0-2050 GCA_964561645.1 uncultured Desulfobacterales bacterium | reverse complement strand
GGGCTGGCTCGAGCCCCGGCCCCTTATCAGCCGCGTTTTCCCGCTGTCCCAGGGATTGGAGGCCCTGAAGTTTGCCCGCGGCAAAGGGGTTTTGAAGGTCCTGTTGGCCGGTGGCCCTCCCCGGGAAATGTAACAGGCGCCGGTTTATGACCTCGGGTTGGTTTATTCTAATACCGTTTTCGGTTTTCGGTTTTCGGTTTTCTGTGAAAAGAAATAAGTTTATCAATTAGTTACCCATGTTAAAACATTTGTTGGAATACGAAGTGAAGCCAGGGGAAAATCTTCCCGGCGGTCTGCCCCGGCAGCGCCTGGTGGTGCTCTCCCCGATCTGGCGGGGGCCGGCCCTGCACCTGGAATATCCCGACGGGGAGGTGCACATCCTGGAGGGCCGCGGCGCGGGGGGCCAGCCTGGGGATGTCCAGGTTTTCTGGACCAGAAAGGACCCCCAGGGGCCGGCCGTGTGTCTGGCTGTCGGTGAGGAGGCCGGTTTGCGGTTGCTGATGCCCCAGGAGGAAGGCGAGGCCTCCCGGGGATTGGCTTTGCTGGCCCTGGCCGAAAGCCTTATCCCGCCCGAAGTTCTGGCGGTGATCGGACCGCCGCCCCCGGTGGAGCCCTTGCTGCTGGGATAAATCAAGCCCCTATTTAATCCTGCTACGTTAATTTGTTGATTAAGTGTTTAAATATACTTACAAATCACACTTATCAGTCGTTAGGCGATCAGGACTAAGAAGAATGTCGCCACAGGCTTTAGCCTGCGCCAGCACAGGTTGAAAACCTGTGCCACCAATATTTTTTTTCATAATGATCTCTTGGACATATAGGAGGTTCAGCAGATGAAACGTTGTCTGTCTTCTATAGCCCCGGCGGGCTGGTGTCTGGTTATTCTGGCGGCGCTGGGGTTGACCATCAGCCCGCCGGCCTACGGGGTCACTGCTTTGGGGCTCCAGCAGGACTTCATCCGGGTGGCGGAGCGGGTGAAACCCTCGGTGGTGAGCCTTAAAGCCGTTACCGTGGTCACCTATCGCCTGCCGGGGCCGGATGATTTTTTCCGGGGCACGCCTTATGAGGGGGTGTTTCGGGATTATTTCCCCCGGACCATCCAGCGGCCCCAGGTGGGGCAAGGCTCCGGCATTATCATCGACTCCCGGGGCTATATCCTTACCAATTTCCACGTGGTGGGCGGGGCCCAGCAAATTCTGGTGCGGCTGAGCGACGGCCGGGAATTCCGAGGGCAACTGGCGGGCAGCAACCCCAAGCTCGATCTGGCCCTGGTAAAAATCTCGGCCCGGGGCCTCAGACCCGCCACCCTGGGGGACTCGAATCAGATACATGTGGGCCAATGGGCCATCGCCATCGGCAATCCCTTCGGCCTGGAGCAGACCGTCACCGTGGGCGTGGTGAGCGCGGTGGGCCGCCGGGGGCTGGGACCGAGCGCCGGCGGGTACTATATACAGACCGACGCGTCCATCAATCCGGGGAACAGCGGCGGCCCGCTCCTGGACCTCAACGGCAATGTCATCGGCATCAACAACATGATTCTGTCCACCGGTCAGGGCATCGGCTTTGCCATCCCCATCAACCTGGCCAAGGACGTTATGCTGCCCTGGGTGCGCTGAGCGCAGACGCAGGCGGACCAAAACCCGGGAGACACCGAGGGAAAAGTGGAAGAACAAGCGGCGGCCGCGGGCCGCCCTATAATAATGATATGGATATGACAGACGCTGGGGGAAACGTGGAAGAGCAGCTTACTCTGACGGTCAACGACCTCAGCCTGGAAGCCAGGTTCAGTCCCGGCGCGGCCTCGGCCGGGGCCCTCATCACCCACCCCCATCCCCTGTTCGGCGGCAGCATGGACAACAACGTGGTGTGGACCGTGGTGCGGGCCCTGGGGGAGCGGGGCTGGTCCACCCTGAGATTCAACTTCCGGGGCGTGGGCGCCAGTACCGGAAGCCACGGAGGCGGGGTGGCCGAAGTGGAGGACGTGGTCGGGGCCCTGGACTTCCTCAAAGCCAAGGTGCCCGGGCCCTGTTTTCTGGTGGGGTATTCCTTC
>CAZLRL010000539.1:0-2059 GCA_964561645.1 uncultured Desulfobacterales bacterium | reverse complement strand
ATCGCCGAGGAAGCCGCCGTCCTGGAAACCCCGGCCCCCGTCGTGCCCCCGGTAGCCCATGAAAAACAAGCCGCCACCCGGACCATCGAAGGCACCAGCTATGCCAAAGAAAAGTGGGTGTGCAAAATCATAAATCCGGATCTGGTCCCCCGGGAGTATTGCCAGCCGGTCCAAAGACTTTTGGACGCCGCCGTGAAAGGGGGAGTCCGCCAGATCCCCGGCTGTGAGATCACCGAAGAAACCAAAGTCAATATCAGAACTTAAGGGGGAAAAATGGCCAAAGACTTACAGAAAGCCCAATCCACCAGCCAAACCCTCATGACCACCTTTAAGGCCGAGCTGCAGAAGGTGGTCCCCTATTTGAAAACCCTGCTGGGTAGTGATGAAATGGTAGATCGTTTCGTCAAAATGACCCACCTGGCCTTAATGCGGGATCAAAAGCTCCTTCAGGCCAACCAGAAAAGCTTGCTTCTGGCCCTGATCTGGTGCGCCTACCGGGATATGGAGCCCGGCGTGGAGGACGGCGTTTGGCTGGTCCCCTTCAAGGGCATGGTGACGCCGATCCCGGCTTACAAAGGTTTGATCAAGAGGGCCACGAGCACCGATTCGGTGAAAAATGTCACGGCCCGCCCCATCTACCAGCACGACACCTTCAATTTCCAGTACGGCCTCGAAGAAAATCTGGTGCACGTGCCGGCCTTCGGCCCGGAAAAAGGGGAACTCATCGGCGCCTATGCCATCTTTACCCTGCCTGACGGGAGCAAGCATTTCCATGTCATGGCCCGCTCCGAGATCGAGAAGATCCGCAATTCATCGGCCGCCTGGAAAGCCGCGCCCAACTCCGGGCCCTGGAAGGAGTGGGAAGAGCCCATGTTCCTCAAGACGGTTATCAAGCAGGGCTTCCGCACCATCCCGGTGAAAGACAGACTCCGGGAGCTCATCCGGGACGACAACAAGCTCGAAGTGGGGACCACCATCGAATCCCTCCTCCAGGAGGCCGGCCAGGAACTGCCGGAAGAAACCCCGGAACCGGAGAAGGAAGAGGCCCTGGACACTTCCAAATTCGACAAGCTGGTGGAGGAAAAGTTCGCCACCATCAAGGAGACGGAGGAATACAAGCGGCAATACCACCTTCTCCAAACTTTCCTTGAAACCACCGCGGCTGGCCAGAAAAAGAAAATGACCGTGCCGCAGCTGAAGGTCATGGCCGCCGGTATGTTCGACAGCTTTTGGGACGCTTTTGAGAAGTACATGGCCAAACAGACGCCGCCGGCCGAATCCAAAGAGACCAAGGAGCCGCCCAAAGAGGAGCCCCCCAAGGAGCCCCCCAAGGAAGAACCGCCCAAAGAGAAGGAGGAACCTCCCAAGGAGCCGCCCAAGGAAACCGAAACCAAGGAAACCAAGGAAACCGAGACCGAAACTCCGGGTAAGACGGAGACCTCAGGCCAGCAAGAGAACCTGTGGACCGGGGAGCAGGGCGATCCCAACGCCCAGGAGGATCAAGCCTTCCAGGCGCGGCGGACAGCCGCCTGGAATAAGATCATCGAACTGCTGATCCCCCTCGAGATTCTCAAGGAGATTGACATTAACAGTCTGGAGAGCATCACCCCGGAGAACATCGACCATCTCGAGGATCTCATCAAGAATTATCAGCCCCCCAAAAAGGGCAAGAAATAGAATTGATCGGGGCGGCGCAAGCCGGTTGCAGCGACACATCATGCTTCCCGTTCGTCCGGGCGGATACTCCGGGCCCCCGGTAAAGTTTACCGCTGCTACCCTCCAAACGGGTTTCCTGGACCCGTCAGCGAGCAGATTGTCCAGGGTGGAATGGATGGAAGGTCCGGAAGTAGCGGTGAGACTCATGATGCCGGTCTAAATCTGTTCCCAGGCGCATGCCCCGAGCGAGATCGGGGCCAGGTTGGTAAATTTCAATTTTTTGAGGGAGTTCGCATGACCACTGAAGTAATCCGGCAAGAGGCCTTCGATGATGTGCAGCTCGCCATCATCGAACAGGACGGCGAGGAGTGGTTCACCGCCGAGGACATCGGGAACGCCCTGG
>CAZLRL010000538.1:0-2061 GCA_964561645.1 uncultured Desulfobacterales bacterium | reverse complement strand
AGGGGGCGGCGCTCCCCGGCCACTCCCCCAAAACTTAACCTTACAGCGACTGCAAAAAGCGGTGCACCGCGGCCCCGGCGTCCTCCCAGGTGGGGTGGGCCGCAAAGCGGGCCTGCGCGGCCAGGCTCATGCTCACCAGCAAATCCCGGTCGTCCATGAGGGTCTTCAGGTGATCCGCCAGGGTGTCGGCGTCCCCGGGCGCGATCAAGAACCCATCCCAACCCGAGGTGATAATTTCCCGGGCCCCGCCGGCCGTAGTGGCCACCGCCGGCAGGCCGAAGGCCATGCCTTCCAGATAGACTATGCCATAGCCCTCGTAGGAAGAGGGCACCGCCAGGACCTGGCTTTGAGCCAGAACCGCGGCTAATTTTTCTTCCTCCAGGACTCCGGCAAAATCCACCCGGCCCCCCAATCCGGCTCCGTGGATCTGCCGCTTGATCTGCTGGGCATAAGCCTGGTCCGCGTCCAGGCTCCCCACCACGGTAAGCCGCCAGCTTTCCCGGGGAAGGCGGGCCAGGGCCTCCACCAGGGTGTGCAGTCCTTTGCGGGCCATGACATTTCCCAGAAACAGCGCCCGCAAGGGGCCGGGCTCCCGGGCCCGGGCCTCCAGGTCTTCCGGGGTGAGACGGACGGCAAAGCGATCGGCCGCGGGCCGGGCCAATACGGAGGGCTTTTCCCCACCCACCAACTTCTGCACTGATTCCTGAGTAGTCCGGCTGTTAAAAATGAATCCCGTGACCGAGGCCAGATAGCGGCGCTCCACCAGACGATACCCAAAGTTTTGCCAGGCGGGCCGCGCCTCGGAACAGCGCAGGTGGTGGACGATGGCGATCACCGGGGGCCGCCCCGGACCCCCAAGATAGCGATTGAGCCCAAATAGGGACGGATGGGCCAGCTCGTCCTGGAGAATCACCTCGGCCCGAATGCTCGCGAGACGGCGCTGCAACCGGGGCGACAAATTGTCCAGTAAACCTCTGGCATAGGAGCACCACGGCAGGGAGACCATCTCCACCTCCTCCCCCTGGCGGCGCAAATAATCCACCAGCATCCGGTCATAGAGAAAGCCGCCGCTGATAAGGTCCAGGTCGCCGTAGAGAATCAGGGCAACCCGCATCACACCTCTTCCCGATACGCGGCCCAGGCGATGCCGGTTTCCCAGATTTTCACCTGGACGCTCTCCAGGGTGGCGGCCTTGATCCGCTCTTTGAGCTGACGGCAGAAGAGGCGGGCAAAGTGTTCAAGGCTGGGGTTCAGGTCGGCGAATTCCGGCAGGTCGTTCAAAGTCCGGTCCCGGTAATAATTCACCAGCGCGTCCAGGTGGGTTTCGATGTCCACGATGTCCACCAGATAGCCGTGCCGGTCCAGGGTCAGGCCGGCCAACTCCACTTCCACCTGGTAATGATGGGAATGGCGCTGATTTTCCTCCCCCCAGTCACCCCCCACCAGATAATGCTGGGCCACAAAATCTCGTTTGACCGCCACCACGTACATGAGAATCCCCCTCAGTAGGTCAGGATCACCTGGATGGCCTCCTCCGGGTGCTGGTCCAGGAGCCGGTAGGCCTGGGCCGCGTCGGCCAGAGAGAAGCGGTGGGTGATAAAGCGGGCCGGTTTTACGCGGTGCACCAGGTCCCAGGCGACCCGCAGGATACGGGATCTGGTCCAGCGGCCGCTGAGCTCCGGCGCGATGGTGCTGACCTGGCTGCTGCTCAGGATCTGGCGCTGGCGGTGAAAAAGGCCCCCCAGGTTAAGCTCGGATTTTTTGGTGCCGTACCAGGAGCCGATGACAATGCGGCCATGAAAGCCGGTGACCGCCAGGGCCTGGTCCAGCGCCGCCGGATTGCCGGAAATCTCAAAAGCCAGGTCGGCCCAGGCATCCTGGTCCTGGGGCGCCAGCGCGGCCTGCAGCTCTTCCAGCACATCGGGATGCAAGGGATCAAAGGAGGCATGGGCTCCCAGGGTCTCCGAGGCCAGGCGCCGGTTGGGGTAGTGGTCCAGGGTCACCAGGCGGGCCAGAGGGAAACCGGCCAGGAGCGCAGTGAGCAGCAAACCCACGATGCCC
>CAZLRL010000537.1:0-2068 GCA_964561645.1 uncultured Desulfobacterales bacterium | reverse complement strand
ACAGGAGGGGGCCTGGATGGCGGCGGTGCCGCAGCACGACTGGGTCATCAACCTGGCGGGCGCGTCCATCAACAAGAGGTGGACCGAAGAGGTCAAAAAGACCATTTACAACAGCCGCATCCAGAGCACCCGCAATCTGGTGAAGGCCCTGGCCGCGGGGGACAGGCACCAGCTTTTCTGCAGCACCTCGGCTCCTGGTTATTACGGCGCCCGCGGGGATGAGGAACTGGCCGAGGAGTCGCCTCCCGGGGACGATTTCCTGGCCCAGGTGGCCAAGGATTGGGAAGCCGAGGCCTTGAAGGCCCAGGACCTGGGCATCCGCACGGTCATCACCCGGTTCGGCATTGTCATGGGCAAGGGCGGCGGTTTTCTGGAGCAGCTCGTGCCTCTATTCAAAAGTTACCTGGGGGGCCCGGTGGGCAGCGGCGACCAGTGGCTTTCCTGGATTCACCAGCAGGACCAGGTGCGGGCTTTTCTTTTCGTCCTGGAGCATCAGGAACTGGCGGGTCCGGTGAACTTCACCGCGCCCCACCCGGTGCGCAACCGGGGTTTTGCCAAGGCCCTGGGCCAGGTTCTGAATCGGCCGGCCATCCTGCCGGCGCCCGCGTTTATGCTGCACCTGCTTTATGGGGAATTCGCCGATGCCATTCTCACCGGCCAGAGGGTCCTGCCCGCCAAACTTTTGGCCGCGGGTTTTGAATTCCGGTTTCCCACCATCGACCAGGCCTTGCAGGACCTGTTGGCGGAATGATTCGGGGGGCGCCTGGGTGGGGGAAATTAGTGACTATAAAGTTTACCTAGTTAATGGATACCGCAAGAACTTGGCCAGCTACTCCCTGCCGCTGGGAAGCAGGAAACAGGCGGCCTAGTATCATTCGGCCCTAGAGGAATTAAGCTGGCAGGAATCTTGCATGTTTTATAATGTGAAAGTGAACCAGCGAAAAATAATTTTTCTTGCTAATAGACCGATAATATGAGACAAATGACGGCAAGTATATGAGAAAAGTTTCACAAAAGTATTGACATCTTAACTTGAGTATTCAATTATTAAACTAGGTTAAAAAACGAGGATCTTTCTAACCCCTAGACGGAGGTTAAGAGGATGCCTGAAAGTACCCCCCAAAAAATCTCCCTACGTTGTTATGGCTATCGTACCTGGCACGGCTCTTGGATAGCCTCGTGCATCGATTTGTCTTTGATGGTTGAACGCTCCTCCAAAGAGGAGAGCATTCAAGCCTTGATGGATCAGATTGTGCTTTACCTTGAATCCGTGGTTGATACGTTCTTCTCTCTTGATCGTAGCAATGTCCGTGGGACTAGGGATCGATAAAGAGGCGGTCAAGAAGGCTGCGACCGTTCTTCCGAAGGCTATGGCTGTTATCACAGCAATGGTGTTACTCTCCGTGGCCCTCGGAGAACTATTTCACCTTATGACAGGTGCACCGCTACTGGCGGCGTTGCTCGGCACCGTCCCGGGCGCTGCTTTCACAACCGTTGCGATCGCAGTCGAGTTAGGCGTGAGTCCAATTATCGTATTGACTCTCCAGCTTTTCCGGTTACTGGTTGTAACTATTGGTACGCCAATCATAATATGGGCGATAAGAAACTTACGAGAATCATCGATATGTTAGGTCCAGTCTTTCCTCAAACATCGACCCAAGCTTGGACGCCTCTATGCGATAGTCCTCGTCGTCGTCCCACGTAGCTTCTGGCCGGAATAGCTCTTCCGGCACCCCCGGGCAGCGGTTGGGAACCACCATGCCGAAGAAAGGTTCTCTGTGGTAACCGGATGCTCCAAGGGTCCCTCGGATCGCCGCGCGAACTATGCTCCGTGTGTGCTCGAGATCAATCCTGTGACCCGTTCCATATGGTCCTCCGGTCCAGCCGGTGTTAACGAGATAGACTTCCACCGAGTGCTTCCTGATTCTCTCCCTAAGGAGCTCCGCGTATACCTTCGGCGGGCGCGGCATGAAGGGCGCACCGAAGCAGGGTGAAAACGTCGCCTTTGGCTTTGTTATGCCCCTCTCAGTACCGGCGAGCTTGCTCGTGTACCCGAGCAGGAAATGCT
>CAZLRL010000536.1:0-2076 GCA_964561645.1 uncultured Desulfobacterales bacterium | reverse complement strand
TGGGAGTTGTTCCAGGAGGGCCGGTTGACTTCCCCCGCGGCGCTGCGGGATTTTCTGGAGTTCTGCCTGCTGTGCGGCGCCTGCACCGACAAATGCGCCGTGGGCCTCCCCGTGCCGGAGATAGTCAAAGCGGCCCGGGCCGAGATCGCCGGCCAGATCGGCTCGGCCTTCCGTCCCCCCTGGCTGCTGGCCCGCCTGGCCTGGCAGGCCCCCCACCTCATCCCCCGGGCCGCGCCCTTCGCGCCGCTGCTCAACCGCGTCAAAGGCTGGCTGGGGGAGGACAGCGGTCTGGCCTACCGTCTGTGGCCCGCCCTCTCCCAGGCCCTGCACCGCTTCCCCCATCTGCAGCGCCTTCCCTTTCGCGGCCAGGCGCCCCCTTATCTGGCCGGTCGGGGCCCCCTGAGCATCGCCTTTTTCAGCGGCTGCGGCATCGAGGCTCTTTTTCCCCAGGCCGGGCTTGCTTTTTTGCGTATTTGTGAGAATCTAGAAACTGAAGTAGTGATTCCGCCGGAGCAGGGCTGCTGCGGCCTGCTGGCCGAAAGCGCCGGAGAAGCGGAACTGTCCCGGGAGCAGGCCAAAGCCCTGGTTCGCACCTTCAGCGGGTTGCCCGTGGACTTCGTGGTCACCGCCTGCGCCTCCTGCAGCTACCGCTTGAAGCGCCTGGGCCAGGTTTTGGCCCGGGAACCGGAAGCCGAGGCCGCCCGGCGCCTGGCCGCCAAGGTCCGGGAAGCCAGCGAATTTCTAGTGCAGGAGGCCGCGTATCGGCCCCTGCCCCTGGTCCGGCCCGAAGGGGTGGTGTATCACGACCCCTGCCATCTGTGCCGCGGCCAGGGCATCACCGCCGAGCCCCGGGAGCTGTTGCAGGCCGCCACGGGCGACACCCTCCTGGAGGCGGCCGGCCAGGAGTGCTGCGGGCTGGGCGGCGTGTTCGGCGCCACCTCGCCCCAGATCTCCCGGGAGCTGGGCCAGGCGCGGCTGGCGGCCTATGAAGCCACCGGCGCGGGGGTGCTGGCCACCTCTTGCAGCGGCTGCCTGATGCAGTTCCAGCGGTTGGCTGAGAATCTCAAGGTGGTTCACCTGTTAGAAATTTTGGGGTAATGGAAAAGGTCCGGGATTATAACTATTAACTCTTGACAAAATTTTCACAATGGCATAGCCTTTCAAAAAAAATTGGCCTATAAATCTTTAAGGAGGATTCATAAACATGGCCGTAGTGGAACATATGGGCAAAAAATTTGAGGTCGACGAGGACGGCTTCCTGGCCAACCTGGATGAATGGGGCACAGAGTGGGTTGACTACGTTAAAGAACTTGAAGGCATCAAGGAGATGAATGACGATCATTGGAAAGTGATCCACATGCTCCAGGATTACTTCAAGAAAAATGGCATCGCCCCCATGGTGCGCATCCTTTCCAAGGTAACCGGGTTCAAGCTGAAGTATATTTATGAGCTGTTTCCCTCCGGACCAGGTAAGGGTGCCTGTAAAATGGCGGGGCTTCCCAAGCCCACCGGCTGCGTCTGAGCACTATTTCGCCTTTTTAAGCACCCTTGGGTATTTGTTGAAGGCAGGTTTTCATGCCTCTGGTGTGGGAATCTGCCTTAATTGTTGGGTTGTGAGGACCGATCCCCACCTGCGCCCTTTGGCCGGTCTTGGCAGCACTCCCGAGGCTCGGGCTGTTTTATTTTCACCCGGTTGTCATTTAACCGTGTCTTTTGATCCGACTATCATTTACAATTACCTATGAATATCTTTGGCTCAAGGAAATGGTCGGAGGCTCACAGGAGGGTAGGTCATGGCAAGACCCATTAAAAAAGTGTTGTTCATTGAGCCTCGGGCTCCCCGGCCCCATATCTTCAGCCGGGTAGTAATCCCCCGTTTGGGCTCGGTTCTCTTGGGAACCATCCTTCAAAACCAGGGAGTGGAAGTCAAGGTCGTGGTGGAAGAAGTAGCCCAGCCCGACTATCGCAACCTGGACTTCAAACCGGATCTGGTCGGCATATCCAGCATTTCCTCTACCGCCCCCCGGGCCTATGATTTGGCTGACTACTATCGGGAGCAAGGCATCCCGGTGGTCC
>CAZLRL010000535.1:0-2078 GCA_964561645.1 uncultured Desulfobacterales bacterium | reverse complement strand
AAATGGGGCGCGTTTGCAATAAATAAAGGCATAAAAAAGGGCGGCAAACCTTTGACCGCCCCTAAAACAGCACAAATGATGCTAAAATTTATTCATTGTATCCGCAACCGACAATGAGTCCGCTTTGGGTTTTCCGGGAGTAGGTGATTTTGTTGGCACCCCCCCACGCATACCTCACATATGCCCCCTCCGGCGTCCCCTTGGCAACTTCATCATAGACCGGCGGGGCTTTTTCCTTCAGGCTTTCTCCCACCAACGACGGATGAACCAGCAGTTTCCCGTCGGGTTCCATGATGAACACATAGGGGTCTTTTTGGGCTGCATCTGCAAAATCTTCCGGTTTTTTCCCCGCGTCTATGGCGTCGACAATCTCATCCACCTGTTTTTTGACCACGTCTTTCATAAACCCTCCTCGTAACTGGTTTAAAAATTAGAAAGTTTTCCTCTCTGACCAAAGAATCGAGGTTTCGTGGCAACCTTGGTCACTTCTAAAGGTTTTCTGTTCGTTCTCAGGGTGGATAACTCCCGAGAAAACGCGCTTTTTACAGCCCGCATTCCGGTAATCCCAAGATAGCACAAATTTCCCTTCAGGCCTATCTTTTTCGGTTCATCCAAATTGGAAAATGGAGGGTGAAACCTTCCCACTCGGGACCAATGTTGCTCACTTAAGCACCACAGATGAGGCGACGTCTTTTTCTTGCCATTCTAAAGGAAGCCTAGCGACCGTAGAAACCAGTCTTTGAATTTCTAGTCCTTGTTGTTTATCAAGTTTAAGATAGTATTCCAGCCGGTGTTTCAATTCTGGTTGATTCGGAGCCCTGATGTTGAAGTTTTTAAACACTTGCTTCAAAGCGAAATCTGTTACTTAAAATATTATTCTAAATTATTTTAGAGAGTTAAAATTTTACAAGCAAATTGGCATTTTCCTTGTACTATCTTCTTATAGTACTAAAGTTAACAGTAATTCTAATTAAGTTAAAATGTTTTTTAATTTTTTATGAAAGTTCATGGGCAAGCAGCAGGAAGATGGCAGCAACAACCGGAAAGAAATTGTCGATTTAGCCGGCTTTAGGTAACCAACCGTCAAAATTTTTGCTTTTGAGGTGAAACTCAAATACTCAGCGATCTTGCCGCTGAGTCGCGGCCAGGGAAGGCCGGATTGGGGTGCAAACATGGCGCGGCCGCGTATCTGGTGTTCCCTGACCTTGACCCTGTTTTTTCTGCTGCTGGCCGCTTCTCCGAGCCGGGGGGAGGCCTATGTGGAGTTTTATCTGGGTGGGGTGCAACTCTTTTTTGACGGCGTCGAGTTCAAAGACACCAATCATCCTCAGGGGGACTTCGAGGCCCAGGCCTTTTCCCGGACCGAGTCACATTGTATCGACCCGGCCCTGGTCATCGGCTTCAAGGCCGGGACCTGGTTCGTCCCCGGAGGATTCCTGGGTTTCAACTACCCCGCCTGGATGCGCTATTTCGGCTGTTATATCGATTTTTCCTTCCACAACCTGAATTTCTCCCGGGACGTGGACAACCAGCCGCTCAACAACGGCGGCACTCTCCGGTCTTTTACCGAAAACAAGTTCTCCTCCGACGGCCAGGCCTTTACCCTGGCCTTTATGTTCAGCGGCCGCTATGGCTTTTTTCCCAGCGACCAGGTGCCTTTCGGCAGGCTGCAGGTGTACGCCGGCGTGGGCCCGGGCCTGTTCATCGCCAGCCAGTCCGTGGATCTCCAAACCCGCACTTATCGGCCCAACTATCAGATCTTCACCCCTTACGCCGACATTTCTCCCCCGGACAGCCAGACCTCGGCGACCGTCTGCCTGGTCACCGACGCCGGGGTGCGCTGGTACTTCAACCGCCGCCTGAGCCTGGATTTTTTCTTCCGCTACCGCTACGCCGAGCCCTCCTTCGAGTTTGACTATACCAATCCGGTGACCGGCAGAAATACCAGCTTTCAGATGAACCCGGTGCTCCATCTGTATTCCTTTAACCTGGGCCTGGCGTATCATTTTTGAGGGCGGAGCGCTTGAAGTGGGGAAGTGAAACAGAAGTAAGAAATAAAACAGCCGGGGCAGGACCGT
>CAZLRL010000534.1:0-2081 GCA_964561645.1 uncultured Desulfobacterales bacterium | reverse complement strand
CGGATTAACAACGTCTCCGATCCGGTCTATGCGCCCAACTCAAAGGGCGGCCCCAAGGCCGACCCCGAGCGGTATCCCGAGAACGCCATCTGGAGTGCCAGCGGCGAGTTCATCCGCGCCGCCTACACCTTGCGCCAGGACGACGACGATTTCGGACAACCCGGCACCCTGGTGCGCCAGGTCATGGATGATGCCCAGCGCGACCGGCTGGTGTCCAACGTCGTGGGACACCTCAAGCAAGGCGTCACCGAACCCGTGCTGGAGCGGGCCTTCGAATACTGGCGCAACATCGACAAAGAGATCGGCGACCGCATCGCCAAAGGCGTCAAAGGCGGCTGATCGATCCAAGCCTACCTGGCCCGCCGCCCCCTAAAAGCGGCGGGCCAGGATAGGCTTAGAGAAAAAAACCGCGCACTCAAAACTCGAAACCTTGAGAACAGAGGTCTCTTTTGCCGCTTCGACCCACCCAGTCGATTACCAGGGAGCATAAATAGTCATGTAATCACGCCAAAAACTCGGACTATTGGGGTCCAAGCCGCGCTCCGGCGCATATTCATCCTGGGAAGCCATGGATTTGGGACCCGCAGCGGTGGGACCGGTGGTGGCGCAGCCGCCCACCAAAATGCTCCCTATCGTTAAGCCGATAAGCAATTTGAGCCAATTTTTTTGTAGCATGGTGGTATACCTCAAAGTTTACTGCCTGATCAGCTGAACCCGGGGCTAGGTGGCCGCCGCGGCCCCGCCACCGATGTCTTTCAGCTGAGACGCCAGCAACTTTTTTTTCGGAAAAATTCCTCCTGACTTTTATTATACCATCCCACTGACCATAAAATCTCTTGGCTCCGGACCAATGACCTCGGTCTGCACCAATAATACCGTTTTCGGTTTTCGGTTTTCTGTAAAAAGAAACAAGAATATCCATTAGTTACATTGCAAGTTTGTTTCATTTGAAAGCGAAATTGATATAAGAGGACCAAGAGGTTCACTGGTTCCTGGTAGCCTCGGAATGACAGCAAAATCCCCTGTCGGCCGAGGTAGACACAGCTTGCCAGGGCGGGAAAAGATCATCGACTCCCGGAAACTGAGAAGATGACGAGGCGGTCAAAAAGGAGGGTGGCCGTAAAGCCCAGGAGACCAAGCCCTTGCAGGTACAGGCTTTGGGAGAAGGGGTTAAGGTATCTCCAGGGACCAAGGAGGCTGAATTTTCATCCCGGGTCGATATATCTGACCCCCTCGAGCCCCTTAAAATGAACGTCCTGGGTCCAGATTACCGCCAGGTACGTTTGCGCCGAGGCCAAAATGACGCTGTCCACCAGGGGCAGCTTGAGGTCGTGACTGAGCCTGGCGGCTTTGAGGGCCAGGGTGGCGTCCAGGGGCGCGACCTGACCCTGGTGCATGGCGGCCGCGGCCTGGAGGGCCGCATCCTCGCCCCGTTGTTGGAGAACCCGTTTAAAGACTTCGAAGAGACAGATGGTCGGCACCAGAAGGGACCCCGGGTCCTCCAGGGCCGGAGCATAAAAATCGGCCTGGGGACCGTCGGCGAAATACTCCAGCCAGCCGCAGGAATCCACCAGGTTCATACCCGATCCTCATCCCGGTCCACGGCCGTAGCAATGCCTCTGATAAACCCCCGCAAAGCCTGGGGCTCCTTCAAGGGGATAAGCTCCAGGCGATTTTCGTACTGGAGGATCTGAACCCTGGTGCCGGGCGTCAGCCCCAGGGACTCCCTCACTTCTCTAGGGATAACGACCTGAAATTTTGAGGAAACAGTGACTGTTTTCATGGGTGCCTTTTAATCGATGGCGATATTGTCTTACATTACCACAATCGATATCACAAAACAAGTCGGCACCTGGCGGAGGGGCTTCCCCGAGGGAGGCCCGGACCGTGCCTGGCGGGAAATACGAAGCCCAGGCACTGAAAGCCCCTCAATTTATGGACATCGGATTCATTAATCGATTGTTCATCCTCCTGGCCGTAAATGAGAAGCAGACCATAATTACCCCTTCGATCGTCGAAAAAACATTATAAGAAGAAAATTTATCGGAGAATTGAGGATTGAAATTTTTGTCAACGTTTCT
>CAZLRL010000533.1:0-2102 GCA_964561645.1 uncultured Desulfobacterales bacterium | reverse complement strand
TCACTCTGGAAGAGGCCCTTCGGGGCGGCAGCCGCATCCTGGAATGGGAAACCGGACGCAAAATCGAAGCCAAGATACCCCCGGGGGTGAAAAGCGGTTCCCGGCTGAAACTCAAGGGCCAGGGCGAGCCGGGGTGGGAGGGCGGCGAGCCGGGGGATCTGTACCTCAACATCGAGGTCCTGCCCCACGAGCGCTTCATCAGAGACGGGGACAACCTCAGCCTGACCCTGTCGGTGGACCTGTTCACCCTGCTTCTGGGAGGCAAGGTCACCGTGCCGGGCCTGGACCGCAGCGTCAAGCTGGACATCCCCCCGGGGACGGCCAACGGCCGGGTTTTTCGCCTCAAAGGGCTGGGCATGCCGCGGCTGAAAAAACCGGAGGAGCGGGGCGACCTCTATGTCAAGGTGGAAGCCCAGTTGCCGGAGCATCTGAGCGACAAGGAAAAAGAACTGGTGCAGCAGTGGCGTGATCTCAGGTAAGAATGCAGCCCGCGCAGTTTTCAGGAGTTAGCTGACATGACTGACAGGAACCGACAAGATCCTTCCTCCAAGGGGCCCATCATCTTTACCCGCACCGTGGCGGCCCAACTGGCCCAGGTGTCCGTGGAATTCCTGGACCGTCTGGAGGCCGATGAGCTTATGCGGCCCCGGGAACTGGAGGGCGGCGAGAAGGGCTATGCTCCGGAGGACATCGGCCGGCTTTCCCGCATCCGCCGGCTCCATGAAGCCCTGGGCCTGGACTTAGCCTCGGTGGAGATCGTCCTGCGCCTGCGGGAGCAGGTGGTGAATTTATTGGCCCGGATGGAGGAGATGGAGGCGCATTTTAACCGCCGGGAGCAGGAACTGCTCCAGGAACTCGAGGACCTGCGCCGGCGCTTTTTGGTCACCCGCAGGGGAGGGTATTGACACCCGGTCATGGATTATGGAAAGCCCAGGGGTTGAAAATAGTTGTAGATATGAAAGGAGGAAAGGCAGCTAATTCAATCTGAACCAGCCAATCACAAGTTTTTCCTGATAATTCTACACATCTTGCCATTATTTTGTTTATATAGTCAAAAGTGACTATGCCCAAATAGTCACCTGTCCCTATGGAATTTCCTCCTTTTTTCCCCATAATGGAGCCATCTTAAAATTTACTTTTATTTGGACCTTGGTTCAGAATTAAAACCTGGACCATTCGGTTGAGCCCTGGTTCTCCTTGCTGCTTTTCGGAATTTCCCTGACTTTTCGCTGTGCTTGCGGCTCAAATCAAAAGGTCCTCAAGATTTGAGGAAAGAAAAGGATATGAGAAACATACTTCTTAAATTAGTTTTATTGGTAATTTTCTTGCCACTGGTTCTTTTTACAGGGATCTGGACATGTAAGGCCAAATCTGATTCAATGATCAGGCAGTCCAAGACAAATTATAATGATAGGTTTGCAGCGAATGAGGAAGAAACTGACTGGCAGAATGATGAAAATAGAACATTTAGAATGGTGGTAATGGCGGTAAAACAAAATATTATCGAGAGGTATGATAACTTAGATGCTCAATATGAAGAGGGGTATTTGCAATTTATTTGTGAAACGATTGAGTAGATGATTTAATTAATTTAGAAGGAATTCATTTCCAAAGCCGGTGATCCGCATTCCAGACATTTAAAGCGGTAGTGTACATCTCCGGTATATAAATCCAACTGATCCCCCACCAGCCGGCCGTGTTCATCCACAATTTCGGTGTTGACTCTATTCCCCTGGGCATCATAGGATTCCCGTAAGAATTGGGTGTGGCTGGCATCTTGGCGGCAAACCAGGCCCATACTCAGCGACCTTTATAATTTATGGTCAATAAATCGTTTTAAAGGCTCGTAGGGACGCAGTGCGGAAAAGCGAAGCGCCTCCCGCCTTTGGCGTCACACCTTTTTCTCCCAGCGGAGCAGATCCGTCACCTGGGCCAGGGTGCGGCCTTCCAGGATTTCCTCCCGGATGCGGTTTTCCTTTTCCAGGACGTCCATGGCCCGGTTGGCATATTCCACGGCCTGGCGGCGGGGCAGGACCGTAACCCCGTCGTCGTCGCCCAGGAGCCAGTCCCCGGTCTCTATCCGGGTGTGGCCGATGCGGATG
>CAZLRL010000532.1:0-2113 GCA_964561645.1 uncultured Desulfobacterales bacterium | reverse complement strand
CGGGTCTGGCCGCACAGGCCAGCCAGTCCGCCGGGGGGCTGCAGGCTCAGCCGCAGGGGGCCAATGGGGCCAACCCGCCCCAGGCGCTCCAGGACCTGATTACTTTTTTGCAAGCGCTGCCCAACGGCGCCATGCAGATTCCGCCGGAGAAAATTCAGGCGGTGGCCGCCTACCTTTTGAACGCCGGTCTGCCCCAGGAGGAAGTGCAGGGGCTGCTGTTGTCTCCCGATTTGGCGGAACAGGGTTTGAGCGCCCAGGACCTGCAAGCCGCGTGGCAACGGACCCAGGGTCAGGCCGCGTCCGCGGAAATTGTGCCCCAGCCCGGGGCGCAGTCCACGGCCCCGCAGTCCCAGCCGGGGCTCAACTTAGCCCCGGAAACTCAGGAAATGCTGCAATCCCAGGATTATCGGGCCCGGTGGGAACGCTCCCTGGTGCCCGAGAGCGCGGTCCCTGCCCTGCGCCTGGCCCTGGCGCGCCTGGGATGCTCGCCCCAGGATCTGGCCCGACTGGAAGAGGAAGCTCAGGGCCAGGGGCTGTCCTTGAAGCGGGTGTGGCAGATCCTCCAGCAGGCCCAGCACCCGGTGGGCCAAACCGCGGCGGTCAGCCCCCACAACCAGCCCGGGGCGGGGGTCAATTTTACCCCGGCGTCCCTGTTGGCCGAGCGGCCCGTGAGCGGCGAGGAAATAGCCCAGTGGCGGCAACTGCTCCTGAAGGCGGGGGTCGAGCCCGAGGCGGTGGACAAAATGCTGGGCCAGACGGCGCCGACCAATCAGGAGGATTTGAAAACCACCCTCCTGGCTCTGGCCCCGCCCGAAGAGCCAGCCGAAGCCCTAACTGATCCCAAGCCCCTGTATCTCCCCCACAATTTACGCCTGAGGCCGCTTTTCCCGCAGGCCCAGGGCGGTTGGGACCAGTCCCAGCTCAACGACCAGGGAAACGGGGACCAGCAGAATTTCGGCGCCCCAGGGGAATGGGCGGCGACTAATGGCCAAACCTTCGTGCTGCCCGCGCTTACCGGCCAGTCCGCCATGTTCACCGCCAACCTTACGGGGGCCGCGGCTTTGAGCAGCACCGGACCGCTGTGGAACCCGGTGGCGCCGGAGGTGCGGGAGTCCCTGTGGAGCCAGCTCCAGTCAGGGATTATCTCCAACCTGCAGCCCGGGGAAAATCAGGTCAGCCTGCGTCTGAATCCGCCGGAGATGGGGCAGATTCAGCTCACCCTGCAGCTCAGCGGCCAGGAGCTGGCCGTCAACGCGGTGGCCAGCCGCCCGGAAGTGGCCGAACTTGCGACCCAGGGGGTCCAGCAGTTGTTGCAAGCTTTGGCCCAGCAAGGGCTGGTCCTGACCCATTTTCAGGTGCGCCTGCAAGATCAGCCCCAGGTGCTGACCACCACGAATATGGCGGGGGGCCGGGATAAATCATCCGGGGAATCGGGGGAAAAGCCCTCCACCTTCGCCAGGCGGCGCAGCGGCGAAGTAGATCGGTTTGTGTGAGAGATAAGAAACTGGCTGGTTCAGGTAATTTTTTCACCCTCACCCCAACCCTCCCTCCAGGGAGAGGGAATTAAGGCAGATGCGGCACGGCGCTTCACCAACCGATCGCAAGAGCTTAAGGATGCACAGGTGAGGACACCTGTGCCACCAGGCCCTGCTTAATTTTTTAAGACTCAGGGCTTCAAGTGAAACGAATAAAAAAAGCCAATATGTAAAAAAATTTTCTAAGAATCTTCTAAAAGAAACGGGAGAGCAATTATGGCGGATATTGCTGCCGCAAGCGCGGCCGGGGCCGCGGCCCAGCAAGCCACCTCGATGGCGGAAGTCAGCGCCAGTGCCGATAAACAGGATTCCCAGACTTCCACCACCAGCCTCACCGGCGCCATCGGCAAGACCATGGGCAAGGAAGATTTTCTGAAGCTCCTGGTAACCCAGTTGCGCTACCAGGACCCCATGAGTCCGGAGGATCCCAAGGATTTCGTGGCCCAGTTGGCGCAGTTCAGCTCCCTGGAGCAGCAGATGAACACCAACCAGAGCCTCCAGAACCTGGGCACGATTTTCGAGACCCTGACGGACGCGCAAAACATGGCCCAGGGTGTAACGCTGCTGGGTAAAACGGT
>CAZLRL010000531.1:0-2120 GCA_964561645.1 uncultured Desulfobacterales bacterium | reverse complement strand
AACTATTGTTCAACTTATCCAGGATCAGCAACCCCATAACATTTTGGAAGTGGGCACCTTTATCGGCTTGAGCACCCTGCTCATGGCCCTGGCAAGCGCGCCTGACACTCACATCCACACCATTGACCCCAATTTTCCCCTCCAGGTGGAAATGGACTCCATGCGCTCTAAATTCTATGACAGTGATAAATCTGTCAGGACCCATGATCTGGCCCGGCAGGCGGCCGAGAAATTGGGGGTGCAAGACAAAATAACCTTTCATTCCGGCGGTTTTTCCACCGCCAATACCTTTGCTTCCTACAACAGCTCGCCCGAGAGTCGGGTTCATATCGTCGGCCCCGAAGTCTGCGACCAACACGGCCCCTTTGATTTTATTTTTATTGACGGCCTTCATTATGAAGCAGATGTTTTTGCCGACGTAAACCTGGCCACCCGCCATGTCAAGCCCGCGGGCCTGATCGCGCTCCACGACGTGCTGGGGCCCTGGGGCTCCAATGTCCGCCGCGCGGTTTTCCGGTTTTTGGAGACCCGGGACGACTTCATTTTCAGCCATGATAAATTCTCCCGGGCCCATGACATCATCGGCTTGCTGAAACCCTCTGCTGACCAGGCGGTCCCGACAAAATCCGCGGCCGCCGAAGAGCTGAAAAAGGGGGGCCTGGTTCAAGAAAAAATATTTTCCAATTTGAGTGCCGTCCTCATCAATATGTTGGCCCCCGCCAGCATCATTCAACTGGGGGGTGATATTACTTTACTGGAACAGATGAAGAATATGGGCGTCTCGGAAGTATTGGCCTATGTTCCTGATAAGCAAACCATTCCTTCCAGCTCGGTCCCTGTAAAAAAGCTCAGCCTCCAGAAAAAAACCAGTTTCAAGAAAAAATATGACCTGTGTCTCCTCCTGGAGACCCTGGATCTCCTGGATTCCAGGTCAGCGGAGCGGGTGCTGCAAACTGCGGTAAGTGCCAGTGACACCATTATTTTTGCCTGCTCGCCGCCCGGGGAGATGGGTCTCTTGCCCCAACACAACCGGCCCCTCAGTTACTGGGTCGATAAATTTTATGACCAGGGTTACGTCTTCTTCGACACCGTTCGGCCGGTTTTGGAGCCCATTAATTTTTCCGATACCCTGATCCCGGACTATAATTATGCTTCTTCCTTTTTGATGAACCTGTACCTGGTGCAAAAACAGAAAAAAATAACCTCAACCAAATCAGCCAAAGAGTTTTTTGTACGGAAAGAGTCCAGAATAGAAGATCTGGAACTGCAGAATTTGTATCACAAGTGTATCGTCCAGCAGAAGCAGCAGGAGTATCATACTCTGTCGGATGAATATCATTATTTATCCCAACAGTACGAGAAACTCTCCCGGGAAAATCACGAGCTGCACCAGAGAATCGGCTCCTTGCATGTCTTGGACCGCCAGGTAATCCTGAATACTTTGGGAAGAATCAAGCAAAAATTATTATCATTGATGCAAACCAATCAAAAGTAACGTATTTTACAAAGATAACTTCATGTGCGGTATTTGCGGCCTAGTTTATAAAGATCCCGAGCGCCAGGTGGACCCGGTCTTGCTGGAGAACATGAGCCGGGTCCTGGCCCATCGCGGTCCCGACGACCAGGGGATCTGGCACCGCCAAAATGTGGGCCTGGGGCATGTCCGCCTGTCCATCATCGACCTGTCTCCCCAGGGCCACCAGCCCATGACCAATGAGGACGAGACCGTCTGGATCACCTACAACGGCGAAATTTATAATTTTCCCGAACTCCGGGAAGAACTCCAACAAAAGGGCCACCAGTTCCGCTCCCGCACCGATACCGAAGTAATCGTGCATCTCTGGGAGGAAGAAGGGGTCCGCTGCGTGGAGCGCCTCCGGGGCATGTTCGCCTTTGCCATCTGGGATGAGCGGCAAAAAGTGCTGTTTCTGGCCCGGGACCGGCTGGGCAAAAAACCCCTGTTTTACGCCCTGCTGCCCGACCGGTTTGTCTTTGGCTCGGAAATCAAGGCCATCCTGCAGGACCCGGAGATTCAGCCGGAGCCCGACCTGCAGGCCATCCACTACTATCTGACCTATCAGTCCGTGCCCGCGCCTTATTGCGCGTTTCGAGGCTTTTCC
>CAZLRL010000530.1:0-2120 GCA_964561645.1 uncultured Desulfobacterales bacterium | reverse complement strand
TAAATGCGCCATCAGCGGGCTGGCCGAACTGTCCGAGAAGTACGGGGTGGGCCTGGCCGTGGCCACCGGCGGCACCTTAGCCCGGCGCATCGTGGTGGAACGCCGCCCCAGGCTTATCATCGCGGTGGCCTGCGAACGGGACCTGTCCAGCGGCATCCAGGACAGCTATCCTTTGCCCGTGTTCGGCATCACCAACCAACGCCCCTTCGGCCCCTGCTATGACACTGACGTGGACCTGGACCGGGTGGAGGAGGCTTTGAAGACCTTCCTGGTTCCCGACAGCCTCCCGGCCCCGGAGCACGAGCCCCTGCCTGCCTTGAACAGCCGCGGCCAGGCCGAGCCCCAGTAATACCGTTTTCGGTTTTCTGTAAAAAGAAATAAGAATATCCATAAGTTACATTGCAAGTTTGTTTCATTTGAAAACAAATTGGTATAAAAATGTAGCCGCAGGCTTTAGCCTGCGCCAGCACAGGTTAAAAACCTGTGCCACCAAAATTTTCCTTCTCAAAAAGACGGTCCATATTATAAACAAAGTTTAAATGTCCGAAAATTTGGTGGGCAGTGCCCCACCCTACATAAGTAATTGATTATCTTACATTTATATTGATTGTATGTTGGTGGTGTAATAAGGAGCAGGGGTACATTTTATTCTTTCAGCCCTTCGGACATTGAACCACTTCATTTTTAAACCTCGCCCCTGAGCCCTTGGCTCTCTCCAAAGTACAAAAAATCCGGTGGCACAGGCGTCCTCAGCTGTGCCTCACTGAAGATTTGAAGTAGAGAATTGATGGTGCGCAGAGCGCACCCCACATAAACTTTCGTGAAAGAAGACAACAAAAAGAGCCCCCAAACCGTCGGCGCCCGGGAGCTGGCCCTGAGGATTCTGGCTGAAGCCGAAGCCCGGGACCGGCAGGTAGAGGACCTGCTGGCCTCGACGCTTAAGCAGCATCCGGACCTGCCCAAAAGCGAACGGGGGTTCCTGCTGGAGCTGGTGCAGGGGGTGAAGCGCTGGGAGTTGCGCCTGGATTACACCCTGTCCGGGCTGTCCCGCCTGCCCTGGCCCAAGGTCCATCCCCTGGTGCGGCACATCCTGCGGCTGGCGGCGTATCAGCTCCTGTTCCTGGACAAGGTGCCGGTCCACGCCGCGGTGGATGAAGCGGTCAAGCTGGCCCGGAGGCGCGGGCTCCCCCCAAGCCACCTGGGGTTTATTAATGCCATCCTGCGACGGGTGGCCCGAGGGGAGGTGCCCCCGCTGCCCCGGGTGGAGGAGGACCCGGTGGCGGCGTTGGCCGCATACAGCGCGCACCCCGCCTGGCTGGTGGCGCGGTGGCTGGCCCGCTACAGCCTCGAGGACACCCGGGCCCGCCTGGAGGCCAACAATCAGATACCGCCTCTCACCGTGCGGGTCAATACCCTCAAAACCGCTCCTTCGAGTCTGATGGCGCGTCTGGAGGGGGAAGGAGTCAAGGCCTCGCCCGGCCGTTTTTCCCCGGTGGGCCTGGTGTTCGAAGCCGTGGAGCGGCCGCCCGAGAGCCTGCCGTCCTTTCGGGAGGGCCTGTGGTTGTTCCAGGACGAGGCGGCCCAGCTGGCCGCCAGCCTCCTGCCGGTAAGCCCCGGTCAGCGGGTCCTGGAAATCGGCGCCGGGCGGGGAGGCAAGACCACCCATCTGGGGGAAATGCTTGAAAATCGGGGCCTGATTCTGGCGGTGGATTATCACCGCAGGCGCCTGGGCAGTTTGAGCCGAAACTTGAAGCGTTGGGGTGTCACCTGCGCCCAGCCCCTGAGGGCCGATGCCGCCCAGGCCCTGCCGGTCAGACCCGACAGCCTGGACGCGGTGCTCATCGACGCACCCTGTTCGGCCCTGGGGATCATGCGCCGCCACCCGGAAATCAAAACCCGCCTGAATGAAGCCGACCTGGGCACTTTTCCACTCCGGCAGCGGCGGATGCTGGACGCAGCCGCGCCGCTGCTCAAGGCCGGGGGCCGCCTGCTGTACATCACCTGCACCACCGAACCGGAGGAAAATGAAGACCTGATCGCCGGGTTCCTGGCGGACCATCCGGAATACCAACTTACCCGCGAACCCGAGCACCTGCCGCCCCCGGCCCGGGAACTCCTGC
>CAZLRL010000529.1:0-2141 GCA_964561645.1 uncultured Desulfobacterales bacterium | reverse complement strand
GAGTTTCCAGGAGCTGGCGGAAGTAGGCCAGGGCCTCCGGGTCCCGGTGGCCCGGGGTCCACAGGTGGGAAGCCCAGCCCGCCTGGGCCAGGCCGTAATGAGCCACCACCACCTGCCCCACCGCGGCGTACCCGACCGCGACCTGGCCCACCCCGAGGTAAAGGGCCACCGCCACCTGGGCCAGCGCGGTGTAGCCCACCATAAACTGGCCCAGGCCGAACAGGAAACCGACGCCGAATTGGGCCACGGTGATCAGGCCCACCGCAAATTGGCCGATGGCAATAATACCCTTGGCCACCCGCCATTTTCCCCGGGCGTCTTTTCCAAAAGCCACGTGCACCAGGGGATAGCCCAGCAACGTTTGAGAAGACCGCCACTCAAAGCCGGTCCCCTGCCGGTCCCGGACCCGAGGCCGCGGCACGCCGCCCGGCTCCCGAGCCCCCAGGGGCGGTGGCTCTCCACCAGGACTTCTGGGTTTTGATCTTGAGACCATGATATCCTTCAGAATGTCACGAAACGGAAAACCATGTTAAAAAACGGCTTTGGCCATTCGGGGCCGGACTCCTGGGAGGCAAGGCCGGAGCGCCTCAATGAAAATCCAGTTCATCTTTTTCCACGGTCAACTGAGCGGTTTGCTGCACGCCGCAACAGGTATATTCCGCCTGGTAGTGGGCAAAATAGGTGTACCCGGGCACCTGCTGCGGCTGCACCTCCTGCCAGGTGCCGCAGAGTCGGCACCGGGCTTCGTACCTGTCAGCCACAATTCTCATCTGGGCCATGGTTTTACCCCGAAGGCGGTGGAAGGTCGCCGGATTGTTGCTTGCCAAGAGAAACGTTTTTTAGCGATAATCAGACAACTCGGCCATATTTGGCTTTCGGCTCAACACTGCTGAGGCTGGAGTATTTTGGCATATTTTTCAGCCCTTGGGGGAAAAGCCCCGCGGCCGAGGGAGAATGAGCCGACTGGATTCCCCGTGATCGGCCTTCGGCCCAGCAAATTTTTTAAAATACCTTAGCCGTTACATCGGTTTATTTCTCCCAGACCAAAAGGAGTCCCAGCCATGACCGCCAAAGCCAGGCAAGAAAGGACCTTCCGCAGCATCTCCCTGTTCAAGATCGCCGGCATCCGCATCAAGCTGGATTTTTCCTGGTTCATCATCTTCGGCCTGGTGCTGTTCGCCCTGTCGGCCGGCTATCTGCCCCGGGCCTATCCGGGCCAGGAAACCCAGATCTACTGGCTGGCCGGCGCGGTGGCCACCCTGCTGTTTTTTGCCTCCATAATGCTGCACGAATTGGCCCATTCGCTGGTGGCCATCCGCCACGGCATCGAGATTCCGGAGATCACCCTGTTCATCTTCGGCGGTGTGTCCCGCCTGTCCCAGGAGCCCGCGGACCCCAAAACCGAGTTCAAGGTGGCAGTGGTGGGTCCCCTGACCAGCTTCGCTCTGGCCGCCTGCTTCTGGGCCTTCCACACCCTGTTGCGGGGGTTCGATCCCTCCCTGATCGTGGTGGTCATCGGCTACCTCATGTGGATCAACCTGGCCCTGGGTATTTTCAACCTGGTCCCCGGCTTTCCCCTGGACGGCGGCCGTCTGCTGCGGGCCTTTTTGTGGTGGAAAACCGGGTCCTTGACCCGGGCCACCAAGGTGGCCTCCGACTTCGGCAAGGGCTTCGCTCTGGCCCTCATGATCCTGGGCGCGCTGCAAATCTTTGCCGGGGCTCTGATCAACGGCTTGTGGTTCATTTTCATCGGCATGTTCCTCAGGGGCATGTCCGTCCAGGGCTACGAAGAACTGGTCATCCGCAAATCCCTGGAGGGGGTGCACGTCGAGGAAGTCATGGTGCGCGAGGTGGTGACCGTGCCCCCGGACCTGACCGTCTCCCAGCTGATTCATGACTACTTTTTGCACTACGCCTACCGGGGCTTTCCGGTGGTGGACCAGGGCCGGGTCCTGGGGGTGGTGTCCGTGGCCGCGGTGCGCCAACTGCCCCGGGAAGTGTACGACAATCGCCAGATGACCGACATCATGACCCCGTTACAAGATGAGCTGGTGATTGACCGCCGGGCCTCGTTGGCCGAGGCCTTGATGAAAATGACTCGCCAGGAACAGGAACGCCTCCTGGTGCTCGAAGGCGAGCGC
>CAZLRL010000528.1:0-2144 GCA_964561645.1 uncultured Desulfobacterales bacterium | reverse complement strand
GGGGGCTCATGTACGGCCTGGCCTACCCGGTCCTGGACCCCTACCTGGGGGTGCGCATCGGCTGGTGGGCTTTTATCGCCGCGGTGGTGGGCGGCATCGGCAACATCCGGGGGGCCATGCTGGGGGGTTTCATACTGGGAGCAGTGGAAATTTTCACCCCGGTTTTCCTGCCGTCTTCCACTTACCGGGACTTTGTGGCCTTTTCCCTGCTCCTGTTGCTCCTGGTCTTCAAGCCCACGGGGCTGTTGGGGAGGCCGGTTTTCGAGCGGGTGTGAATTTGGCGGGTGTGATTTATGTGGGGGAGGGGCCTAAGGGCCGCGAGCCCTTACCCTTTCCCCCACACCCCCCTCCCCCAATCCCATAACGCGGGAGCACAGGCTTCCAGCCTGTGGGGCACAAAAACACAGGCAAGATGCCTGTGCTCCCGGTAATAGATTAATAGATCGTCAGTGCGGTAGCACGGGCATCCTGACCGTGGCCTGATTTTTCTTATGCGCCAAACCCGACTGCTCATCTGGGCCGGAGCCCTGATCCTCCTGGCCCTCTCTTACACCCTGCCCGCTTCCGGCCTCCTGAACCCCTACGTGGTCCAGATCCTCATGTACGTGGGGATCAACATGATCCTCACCCTGTCCCTGAATCTGGTCAACGGCTACATGGGGGAGTTTTCCGTGGGGCACGCGGGGTTCATGGCCATCGGCGCCTACGTTTCCGCCATCGCCAGCGTCTGGTACCTGCCCCGGGAGCTGGGTCCCTGGCTTTTTCCGGTGGTGCTGATCATCGGCGGGCTGGCCGCGGCCGTGGCCGGGCTGGTGGTGGCCTTTCCTTCCTTTCGCACCCGGGGCGACTATCTGGCCATCGTCACCCTGGCCTTCAACATGATCGTCAAAAGCATCCTGGAAAACCTGGAAGTGGTGGGGGGACCCCGGGGTTTTAAAGATATCTCGGGTCTCACCAACCTCCCCTGGGTGGTGTTCTGGGTGCTGTTGACCCTTTATCTTATGCGCAACCTGGTCTATTCCAATTTCGGCCGGGGCATCACCGCCATCCGGGAAGACGAGGTGGCCGCCAATCTCACCAGCGTGGACACCCGCCGCCTCAAGGTGTATGCGTTTTGTATTTCGGCGTTTTTCGCCGGGGTGGCCGGGGGGCTTTTTGCCCACTTGCTGCAATTTATCAATCCCCGGAGCTTTTCCATTCTCAAGTCCACCGACATGCTGGTTATGGTATACCTGGGGGGCATGGGCAGCCTTACCGGCTCCCTTTTGGGGGCCACCCTGTTCACCCTGGTTTTGGAATTTTTGCGGCCTCTGGGCTTATGGCGCTGGGTGCTGGGGCCTTTGCTTTTGGTTTTATTGATGATTTTTCGCCCCCGGGGCATCATGGGTTTCAAAGACCCGGACTGGATCAAGCCCGCGGAGGAAGAGGATTATGGCGGCCGGGGGCCGGGGCCGGGGACGCCGACGCCGCCGCCCAAGTCGCCGCTGGTCACCCCGTAGGGGCGCCATTTATGGCGCCTTTTAGTAAAAAGGTGAAAGCGCCAGGAGTTCTGAGGTCCCAGGTATACTAATTAAGCACCTTTTTTCTGAAAGTGGGTTTTGATTCATCAAGCATTCAGAGTGCCATGGATGGCCCCCCACAGGATTGTACCGGGGGAATAGTCCCCTCACGACCCCGGCACCTGGGGCAGGGCGCCCAGGGCTTTGGTCAGAACTTCTTCGGGATACTCCAGGTCTTCCAGCTTGCCCTCCAGAAAGGCATCGTAGGCCGCCAGGTCGAAGTGGCCGTGCCCGGAAAAATTGAACACGATGCATTTGGCCTCCTTGGCCTCCCGGCAGCGCACCGCCTCGTCCACCGCGGCCTTGATGGCGTGGGCCGTCTCCGGGGCCGGGATGATGCCCTCGGTCTGGGCAAAAAGCTGGGCCGCCTCGAACACCGGGTTTTGCTTATAGGCCCGGGCCTCGATGACCTTCTCGTGCACCAGCAGGCACATCAGGGGCGCGTCGCCGTGGTACCTGAGGCCCCCGGCGTGAATCCCCGGCGGCACGAAGGAATGTCCCAGGGTGTACATCATGATCAGCGGGGTCAGGCGGGCCGTGTCCCCGAAGTCATAGGCGTACAGGCCCCGGGTGAGGGTGGGGCAG
>CAZLRL010000527.1:0-2151 GCA_964561645.1 uncultured Desulfobacterales bacterium | reverse complement strand
ATGAACAATGCAACGATAACTTTGCTAGAAGTCATTTCAAAACCTATTTTTCTGTCATCCTGAACGAAGTGCAGGATCTATAACTCATTGAAAAACTTAGATTCTTCGGTCGCCTTGCGGTCCCTCAGAATGACCAAAGAAACCGAAATATAAGGTTTTGAAATAGGTTATAGTCAGGCTTCGATGGCTGGTAGGCGCGTCGGGGTGGGGGGGATTTTCAGTGACAGAGGTCAACTTTTTCTCTGCCCACCCCTCGGTAAAAAAGGGGGTCAGGAAGGCCTGTTTTTGTCGGGCGCTGCTGCCCGCGGAAGGGGTTAGAAAAAATATTCTCTCTTCCTGATTTATGCTATGATGCGCTCGACTTTACGTCCAAGAAAAACCATGAGCAGGGTTGATCCTGCATGAACAAGAAGCTTGGGCGGGTTTGAAGGCCCGTTAATGACCGGACGATTTTTTGATCCCTGGGATACCCAGGCGAAAAAGCCTGAAGCAAAAACAGCTGGGCTGGAAAAAAGCAGGGCCAGGCCCGCGCAGGGCTGGTCCATAACCCCAAAATAGGAGCTACGTATGCAGCAACGAAAAACCACCCTTAAACATCAACTCATCATACTGGTATGCTTGTTAGGCATATTAGCCTGGTTCGGGGCCCCGGCGGTCGCGGGCCAGGACCACGGCGCCGTGATGGAGGGCTCGGGCTTCAAAAAATGGAACGTGGACACTGACAAGGAGAAAGCCTTTTTTGATAACCACCCCGAGGATAAATTCATCACCTATAAAAAGGCCGATAACGTCGTGCATGTCTATAAAGACCCGGAGACCGGGGTCATCTACGCCGGGAACGGCGACGCCCTCCAGGCTTATGTGAAGGCAGCCAAAGCCCAGGGCATGACGGCCAAAGCCCGGGAGGACGCGGCTGAGCAAAGCGACCCCGATTTCTGGCTGAATTGGGAATCCGAATACGGACCCTGAGGAAAACCGGTAATTTAACCTTATTATTATGTGTTGCGATCACGCCAATCCGAGGCAGGGTCAGAGGGGCCCTGCCTCCTTTGTGTGACCCACATTAGTTCGAAGTTCAAGGTTCAAAGTTCAAAGTTTGGGTGGGGGATCACAAATAGAAATCTACTGCTTTAGCCCAGTTAATGGTATGAAAATTTCTCAAATTCGAAGCATTGAGTTATTGTTGGCGTTAGCAAGGGCTGAACTGCATGAACCTTTCGGGGAATTTACGGTAGGGCGGTATTGGTCTCAAAGCTTATGAGCCTCAGAGAAAAATCGCCGGGGCGCAATAACCCGTCCTCTGGCCGCCGGCTGGTCGGGCCCATTCTGGTGGGGATGTTGCTGGGTTTTTTTATTATCCAGCCGCTGAACATTTTGGTGTATAACTTGGCCCCCCAGATCCGGTTGGAATTTCATAACATTTCCTTCTGGAAGCGCCTGCTGGATATGAGTACAGATTCCACCAGTCTTTTTATGGGCCTGTTCTATGCCTTGGTGGGAGGGATCACCGGGCTGTGCTTCGGCCTGTGGCTCTATCAGAAAGATCGTCTCCAGGCTGAGCAGATCGAATCAGCCCGTCGCCTGACTGCTCTTGATACTTTGCAAGAACTGATGGTCACCCTGGCCCACTATATTCGCAACGCCAACATGGTCATCGGCGGCTTCAGCAACAAGCTCGCTAATCATCTGGCCGACCCCCAGGAAAAGCAACAGGCGGAGCTCGTCCGCCAGGCGTCCCAGAAGATCGACCTGGTGATCAATTCCCTGGAGAACCTGACTGAAATCAGCGTGACCCAGTATATTACCAGCGGCACGGCCCGAATGATCGACTTGAAGCAGGAATTGGACCAGAAATTGGCAGCCGCCTCTCAGGCAGGCTCGGAGAAAGACGACCAACAGCCATGAGGATGATCAAATCAGTAAGGAAGCCTGGAGAATGACCCAGACCCCTGCGGGCACGCCCGGCCCCCGACCGTCCCTTTTCAGGCCGCGCCAGGGCAGCCAGGGCGCGATTGGGGGCCTCTTGTGGCTGGTGTTATTTTTGGGCGCGGCCGGTTGCATGGTGGGCCCCAATTATAAACCGCCGCCGCTGGCCACCGCCGAGACCTGGCTGGAAGCAGGTGATCAGCGGGTGTCGACGCAGCCGGCGGA
>CAZLRL010000526.1:0-2169 GCA_964561645.1 uncultured Desulfobacterales bacterium | reverse complement strand
TTTTTTCCCTGATTCTCCAATCTTCCCTTTCACCAGTCCTTAAAAAATGCGACCGGTGCCGTAGCGCTTACCCATAATTTCCAAAGTATCGTAAACCACCACAAACGCCTCCGGATCCAGTTTGAAAATGTAATCTTTCATCTGGGCCAATTCAATGAAATTGGCCACGGTGTACAACACATTCCTTTCATTACCCGAATAAGCCCCGACACCTTTAAAGAAGGTCGCGGTGCGGCCGTTTTCCACCATTTTCTGGGCAATGGTCTGGACGTGATCAGACACAACCATCAGAGTTTTTCTCTGGTTGAAGCCGACCATGATGGCGTCGGTGATCTTTCCCTGGGTGAACAAATAAATGAGGGAATACAGGGTCATTTGCAAATCATACAGAAACGCCCCGGCCACTAATATAACCGCACTCAGACTGAAGGTCACCAGACCGATACGCAAACCGAATTTATTGTACAAGTAAACCGCAATAATGTCGGTGCCCCCGGCCGAACCCAGGGACCTCAAGATGAGCCCGGCCCCGGTGCCGCAGATGACTCCTCCGGACAGGGCCGCCAGGATGGGGTCCTGGACTTCCGGCAGCTGCGGGTAAAACGTAGCCGCCAGCACCGAAAAGAACACGGTGCCGAACAGGGTGTAAATCATAAAGCGTCGGCTGATATTGAACCAGCCCAGGAAAACCAGAGGGAGGTTCAGGAGAAAATACACCGCGCCGACGCCGATCACCGGCACCAGATAATGGATGAGGATGGCCAGCCCCACCACGCCGCCGCTCAAAAAGCCGTGGGGCACCAGAATACCGTTCAGGCCGAGGATGAAGATCAGGCTGCCCAGGGCAATCATACCGAGATTGAGCAGGCTTTTGGAGCCGGTGAAAAACAGCTCGGTCAGGCTAATATCATACCCATTGATGTGCATGGATAACTCCCTGGCGTTCTCTCTATAAAACGCCGATTTCCACCTATTATTCGGTAAATTCAGTGGCCAGCAAAAATGGCCGTCCAGGAGGTGCTGCGAGTTGGGCGGAGCGGGATTACCAGGGGTGGTGCCCCGGTGGGGACAGGAGCCGGTGAGAGTCCGGTGCGGACTTCGGCCATGCTCTAGCGGTTAAAAAAGCTTGTCTGAACTTCATTTCTCACCTGGCCGTCTCGAGGAGATCGAGCGACGTATCACGTTACTGGTGCTGGCCCATCAGGGTAATTCTTGTGAGGATTATAAGTTAACTTTGCCGCCAGTCAAGCCCTTCTGTCCGAAAAATTCCCCTTCCCTCAGGATCTTTTATGGCCAGGCTTTGCTGGAGGGAGGCTGTAGGAGACCGGCCCCGAAAAAAACCGGGCGCATGGCCGGGGGCTGAAATTGCCGGGGAAAGAAGAAGGACCTGGAAATTATAAGGTTTGTACATTAAATAATCCATTGGAATGTTTGAATTTTTGGTAATTTCATTATCGCCCTGTTTCATAATATGACAGCCAATTTTCCATTAAATTTGAGAGACTTAGCCAAAAGCTTCTCCTCGATGTTTGTTTTTATGAACATGGGCGCCAGTCCGCTTGATATTTTAATAAGTAATATCAAATAGTTACTTTAGAAAAACCTGGCATTGTTTTTGCTACAAAATGCTTAAAGAAAGTTCAACGACTTTGAAGGAGGGGGATAATGAAAACCACGGCTCTATTGGTAGTCCTGCTACTGACCCTGGGCCTGAGCATGGGACCGGCCCCGGCCCTGGCCGCAGATCAGCCCGTTTTGCAAGACATGCCCGCGGCTTGCCAGCCCGTGAGCGAGGCCCAGCTGGCGGAACTCAACGGCAAGTTTTTCTCTTTCGATAAAACCACCTTACTTCGAGCGGCTTACCGCGCTTACAAAACATTTACTCCGGAAGACACCCAGGAGCGCGTCAGCCGGGTCGTCCGAACTCTGCGTTCTTGTTTTACCCAGACGAATAATACTGTAAATGGCACCTCCAGATAAGCGGACCATGTTGTTCTTTTAAGATTCAATAAATATCCTGACAGTAAAATTCTCTTAGCATTTCCTTGGAAATAGCAACCGGAACGGGTTAAGGTTCCCGCCTTAACCCGTTCTATTTTCGTGGGCCTGGAACGGCTCGACCTCTGCTCATCTGAGTTATAGTGACGCCTGGGCGCCTTCTGGAGGAAT
>CAZLRL010000525.1:0-2175 GCA_964561645.1 uncultured Desulfobacterales bacterium | reverse complement strand
CTCGAGCCGATCAGGTCGGTGGCCTCGGCGAGCCCCGGCCAGAGCCGGCGAATCTCCTCGTTCGCGTAGATCTCGGCTGCCGGCACCGCCGCGCCGACACGCAATCCGGTCGCGTCGACCCGCACCGCCCGCAAACGCGGAATGCGCTTCACGTCGACGAAGACCGGCGGGCATTCGTCCCGCAGCCGCATCTGCACGAGAAGGTCCGTACCGCCGGAGAGGACCTTCGCGCCCATCTCTCCCGCGAGCAGCGCGACGGCCGCCTCCACGTTCTCCGGCGCTTCGTATCGGGCTGCTTCCACGCGCTGCACTCCTCTCCTGGACCACTGCCAGTATGGCTCGCCGGGCGGTCGCCCGACAGGGGAGCGAGGCCGTCGTCCCGCGAGCGTCATCCGGCGAGCGGGCCCACTCGCCACTCGCCCGCCGCCCGCCACCCGCGGGTCCGGCGCCGGATAGTTGTCCACCCGGAGACCCCAGCCGGTGAGCAGTTCCTCCAGAAAAGCGGCCTTCTCCCCTTCCCCGGGGCCCCCCTGGTCCGGGCCCACGGCCACCCGGGACACCAGCTCCCGTTGCAGATTGATCATCTCTTCCCGGTACTGCTCGAGACGCTCGGACACCTGAGAAAAATGTTCCACGGTTTCATACCCCTCTATGGCGATGGGCGCTAAGGCTCCCCACGATTTATTTCGTTGCTCCCGGTCGATTTGCCCCCGGGAAATGCCCCTCCAGACTTTCCCCTGACCTTCCCATCATATATAATGGCCGGTGTCAAGAGCAAGCAGAGTTTGTCTAATTTTTCAGGAGGACACGGCATGAAAATCAAGCGCATTGCCCACCTGGGCCTGGCCATCAAAGACCCGGCCCCGCCGAAAAAGCTTTACGGGGAACACTTGAACCTGGAACACCAAGGCGACGAAGTGGTGGCCGGCCAAAAGGTGCAGGTGAGTTTCTTTCAGGTCGGGGAGTCCAGCCTCGAGCTGCTCCTGCCCACCGCCGCGGACAGCCCGGTGGCCAAGTTCCTGGAAAACAAGGGGGAAGGCTTCCACCACCTGGCCCTGGAGGTGGAGGACATCGACGCCGCGGTGGCCGAACTCAAGGCCGCGGGCGTGCGCCTCATCGATGAGACTCCCCGGGAAGGGGCCCACGGCACCCGGGTGGCCTTCATCCACCCCAAATCCACCTTCGGGCTCCTGCTGGAGCTGGTGCAGTATCCTTAAAAACCGGGCTTTCCCATGGATATGACGCCGGAAGCCCTGGTCGATCGGGTCCAGGTCAATATTCCCTTTCCCTTTCTGATCAACGGCTACCTGGCCCGCTTTCTGGAGCTGGGCCTCAATCCCGAGATCGGCCTGGATGCCTGGAGTCTGGGCACCTATCCCCCCAAAACCTTCCGCCGCATCGCCCGCGCCTTTAACGATGCGGGCCGGCGCCTCACCATCCACGGTCCCTTCCAGGACCTGGCCCCGGGAGCCCTGGACGATATGATCCTGGCGGCCAGCCGTCAGCGCCTGCGCCAGGCCTGGCAGTGGCTGCCGGTCTTCCGGCCGGTAGCGGTGGTCTGCCACCTCGGGTATGAGGCCCGACACTATTACTGGGATCAGGAAAATTGGCTGAACCGCACCGCGGCCACCTTTCGGGAGCTGGGGGTCCGGGCCCAGACCTGCAAGGTCCGGGTCATGCTGGAAAACGTCTATGAAAAGGACCCCGAGCTGCTGAAAGCCGTGATCCAGCGCATCGGCCTCGACAACGTGCACCTCTGCCTGGACGTGGGCCACCTGAACGCCTTCGCAGACCGGGATTTCGAGGGCTGGCTCCAGATCCTCTGGCCCCTGATCGGGCACCTGCACCTGCATGACAACCAGGGTACCCTGGACGACCACCAGGCCCTGGGCACCGGCACCATCCCCTTGGCCTTCATCCTCGATTTTTTGGCCCAAAAGGGCCATCAGCCCCTCATCACCCTGGAACCCCACTACGAAGGCAGCCTGCTGCCTTCCCTGCAGCACCTCGCCGACATCTGGCCCTGGGATTGAATGATGTGGCGCCAGGTCCGGGGGACGTAAGGGCAACCTGACCCCGCCCTACCACCCCCTCCCAACCCCTCTTAAAGGACATGGGAGGCGAGACCGTCGTCCCGCCCCCCTGTTGTTGATAATGGCAAGTAACTTAGCATTT
>CAZLRL010000524.1:0-2186 GCA_964561645.1 uncultured Desulfobacterales bacterium | reverse complement strand
TAAAGCGGTACGTGAGCTGGGTTTAAAACGTCGTGAGACAGTTTGGTCCCTATCTGTTGCGGGCGTAGGAGATTTGCGGGGAGCTGTCCCTAGTACGAGAGGACCGGGATGGACGAACCTCTAGTGTTCCGGTTGTGCCGCCAGGCGCAGCGCCGGGTAGCTATGTTCGGCACGGATAACCGCTGAAAGCATCTAAGCGGGAAGCCGACCCCAAGACAAGATCTCCCGGGCGTAAGCCCCCAAAGGCCCCTTGTAGATCACGAGGTTGATAGGCCAGAGGTCGAAGCACAGCAATGTGTGAAGCTGACTGGTACTAATCGGCCGGGCGGCTTGACCATTTTCCCCTTGTCTTTGGAAACTTCTGAAGGACAATCTCTCTTTGACATGCACTTGGCTGTAAAGGCTTTAAGCTGTAAGCCATAAGCTGTAAGCTTAAAGCCCAAAAGCCTAAGGCTTGCTGCTTAAAGCTTAAAGCCCAACCTTCGGGGCGCCCTTCATGGCGCCCGGGCCGATGGGTACATCGGCCCACCGAAAACCGAAAACAGAAAACCGAAAACCGAATAAAGATTTCCGGTGGCCATGGCGCCGGGGCCACACCCGATCCCATCTCGAACTCGGAAGTTAAGCCCGGCAACGCCGATGATACTACGTGGGCGACTGCGTGGGAAAGTAGGACGCCGCCGGAGTTATTTTTATAACCCAGCCCGTCTCTTGACCGAGACGGGCTTTTTTTTGTTAATTCATCAATGATTTGCTATGATGATCCAGAGGGTAAAGTCATGAAATTTACTATCGAATCCGAGCAGGAAACCGACGGCCGCTGGCTGGCCGAAGTCATAGAACTTCCGGGAGTCATGGTTTATGGCCAGACCCGCCAGGAAGCCCTGGCCAAAGCCCAGGCCCTGGCCCTGCGCGTTTTGGCGGAGCGTTTGGAACACGGTGAAATGTTGGCCGAGCCCATCAATATTTTGTTTGCCGCGGCATGAGTTCCTGGCGGGCCACCAAAGCCAAACGGGTACTGGCGACCTTGAAGAAATTGGGCTGGCAAGTTAAGCGAGGGAATGGATCGCATAAAACTCTATCCCGTCCTGGCTGGTCGGATGTGGTTTTTGCTTTCCATGACCGGGAGGAAATCGGCCCCAAGATGTTAGCCCGCCTCGCCAAGGTCACAGGACTCAAACCGGAGGATTTATAATAGATTGATTTTTACCGTGGTCTGTGAACATGAGAAAAAAGCTCCACGACATCGTCTCCCGCTATACCTGGCCGGAAATTGAACCGGTTTATGTTCGGCTGTATCCGGAAGAGAAAAGGAAAAAGAAGCGAGCCCGGCAGGCCTGGGAATACATACAATCTCTGGAGCCTGCCCGTTTCGATATGCGCATTTATATTGAATTCCGGGAGGACGGAGAAGACAGCTACCACGATGTCTTTGGCAAGGACGGCAGCTTAAGGGACGATGGGCAGGAAGAAACGTATGCCCTGTTTATAGTGGACTGGGACGAATGGCTGGGGATGGAAATCGCGGCCGACACCTTGGAACATTACTCAGAGCTGGATATTTTGTGCCATTGTTTTTGGGAAATGACCTGGTGCGGCTATGCCGTGGACAGTATTCAGAAATATCGAAAGAAACTTGAACGCATAAGTAAAGAAGAGACAAAGAATCTGGAGGAATTTCCCCTCTGGTAGGGGCGGGTTTTAAACCCGCCCAGTCTCAGAAAGCTAAATGTAGGGGCGCAATTCATGGCGCCCTGAGGGCTTGATAAATCAAGCCCCTACAGGTAAGGGATTCTGCCACCGCCAACCTTGGAATGAGATTTTATCATGCTGGGTGCCCGTCTCCATAAGGCCAATCACCTAGCCCGCCGACTGTGGCAAATCTATTTCCCTGACACAGATTGGCGGCATCACACAACGAAACACGGGATATACGCCCATTGCGTCGGCAGCTATCGCAAAATGCGGCGTCCCTGCTCCTGCTGGATGTGCGGCAATCCCCGCCGGCATTTTGGAAGCCGCACCAGGCAAGAAATTATAGCTGCCCTTAACCAGCGGGAGCAGGAGTTAAGGAACTAATTCATATGCGAGATGACTTTTCTAACAGGGTAAAGGAGTTACTTGCAAAACGTGTAGGATATCGATGCTCTAATCCTGATTGTCGCCAAATTACTAGTGGGCCTCAT
>CAZLRL010000523.1:0-2188 GCA_964561645.1 uncultured Desulfobacterales bacterium | reverse complement strand
CGACACCGCGGCGCCCACTAACCCGATTTTGCGCTTCTGGGCCAGGCCCTGATCGATCGCGAGCCCAAGTCCAGCGGCCCCGCGGTCCCTGGGAGGCCGATACAAAAAACCTGCGGCGCAAAAGCGGCAGCCCCGGCTGCAGCCCCGCCCCAGCTCCACCAGGAACATCTCTCCCCATTCACTCCTGGGCGCCAGAAAATGACTGTGGGTGGCCAGGTCGCCCACGTCCGCCACATGAGGGACGCGGACCCGCTCGGGATAGCCCGCCCCGGCCTCGAACGCGGCCAGGGTGCCGTCCGGGTGGTAATGAGGCCGATATCCCGCCGGGACGTAAACCCCGGGGAAATTTTGGGCCAACTCCTTTAACACTCCGTCCCGGGGCCGAGCACCGGAAGCCCCGGACAAAAAATTCAGGGCCGCCACCGCGGCCACCTCCCCCTCTCCCAGCAGGAAGGCATCGATGAAGGGGGCCAGGGGCTCAGGATTGAGGAAGGTGGCCACGCCCCCCGCCAGCACCAGGGGGTCCTGGGGCCCCCGGGACGCGGCCGGTCGCGGAATCCCGGACTGGGCCAGGATTTTTAGTAACTTGGGATAATCCGCCTCAAAGGAGATGGAAAAGGCCACCGCGGCAAAATCCCGCAAGGGGCGCTGGGACTCCAGGCTGAGGATAGGGGTGCCGGTGCGCTCATACTCCGGCCATTCCTCCGGACTGGGGAGAGTTGCCCGCTCGCAGGTCAGGCCCGGCTCGCTGTTGATGAGCTGGTACAGGGTCTGGAAGCCCAGGTTGCCCATGGCCACGGGGTAGATCTCCGGAAAGACCAGGGCCACGGGCCAGCGCGCCCCCCAATCCCGCACCACGGCCCCCTGTTCCCGGGCCAGCAGTTTTTGCAGGCGGGCTTTCAGCCTGGCCGACACGAGGCGCCTCCGGATTTGCCGACAACAATCATTGCTATTCAGCTTATCCCAAACCCGCGGCTTTGGCTATCAGGTAGGGTTTTCCAAAGGGGGGTGGCAGAGGCTATGAAAAGGCCCTTTTTCTGTCAACTTGAACGTCGTTAAGGATATAGAACTATTTGAAAAGACTAGATTCTTCGGTCGCCTGCGGCTCCCTCAGAATGACCGCTATGAGATATTTGCAAGAGGCTCTAATGTAAGGGCATTTACCATGAACAGGGTTTTGTGTCTTGAGTGCAGTGGTGCAATCAAGGAAAAGACGTCCTGCAGGCTTAATCTCTGCAGAGCCTAATGCCATTGCGCCAGTTCCAGGGTAATGCCCTCGGGCCCGTAAAAATAAATAAGTTTGCGGCTATGGAAGTCCATTATGTCATTGCGAAATTTGACACCATGAGCCTTGAGTCTTTCCACTTCTGCTTCGATATTTTCCACCACAAAGCAGACATGGTTATACCCCAGCTTATTGAGATCGTTAATATGCGGATCGGGGATGGGGTCTGGGTGAATGTATTTCAGGAGCTGTATTTCCTGGCGCACCGGCGAGTTGGCCAGCACGAGGGTGACATGCTGGGCTTTGATGCCCTCGATCCCCATATACTGCGCAATGATGCCCCCGGTGATCATGACATCTATATCCACTTCAAAACCCAAAAGGCTAAAAAAACGCTTGGCCTCTTCCATGTCCCGGACCACAAAGGTAGCGTGATCAAATCTTTTTATCATTTTCCGCGAACCTCTCCCGTCGTGAGATTTAAGTTCCAAGGGCACACCCACAACCAGAAAAAATAATGTAGGGTGCGTCTTACGCACCAATTTTGGCGCCTAACACCGCGCCCCCCCTCAGACAGAGCATTGATTCATCAAGCAAGGGCTTCCTTTTTGAAAGCCATAAAGCTCACAGCCCAAAGCCCAAAGCCCAAAGCCCACAGCCCACAGCCCACAGCTCACAGCTCAAAGCCCGCCGCTACTTCTTCTTCCGCCGCTCCCGGCGCAGGGCCCGGGTCCCGGACTTCCAGGCCGGTTCATCCTTTTTGCCCTTGGCTTTGCCCCGTTTAGGCTTTTCCAGCATGTCGGGCCAATCCAGGACCACGGTGCCGGGCAGCGGCGGGGGCGGGGCCTTTTTTTCCGGTTTGGGTTTCTCCGGCTGGGGGGGCGGCGGCGGCAACTGCAAAAATTTCCGGGGCTCCTCCCGGGCCAGATACAGATTCTCGCCGTACTTCTCCCAGATCATCCC
>CAZLRL010000522.1:0-2201 GCA_964561645.1 uncultured Desulfobacterales bacterium | reverse complement strand
GGAAGGGAGCGCCCCGGAGATCATCGCGGCCTACGAGCAGGCCCGGTCCGAGCTTGAGTCCCGCTACCAGGAGATGGTGGAGGAGGCAGTGGTCTACCTCAGGAAAAAGGTCCTGGAGACGGTGCAGAACCTCTCGGCCCGCCTGAAGGAAGGACGTCTGGTCCGCAACGACACCCTGGAAAGCGTCCGAAAGGTGGAGAGCTGGTTTGCGGACCTCAACATCTTCGGCGACCTGCAGGTGGAGGAGGCCCTGACCCAACTGCGGGCCGCAGTCAACGGCACCGACTACGAGTCCCTGAAGGACAACGAGGCCCTGAAGAGTCAGTTGGCCGGGCTGGCGGACCAGGTGGCCGCGGCGGCTGGCAAGCTGGATGACGTGAGCGTCCTCTCCGGGAATTATAAGAGAATGATTGACTTGAACTAAGGGAAAAGGCCGTGATCGAGGGCGCCAGACAACTTCATCTGCCTACTGAAGCGCCAAAGGGGAAAAAATTGAAACAATGAAAGTAAAAGGGTAAGATAATGCGGACTTGGGCGTGAACCCGTGGAAACAGGATGCCTGCTCCAGATCCTGGAACCATCGCCGTTACAAATAGGAGGCATAATCATGCCGGATACTATTGACGTCACCGGTCTGAATGAACAGGACGTCAGCTTGCTCGAAGCCTTGGTTGAACGGTTGCGGGAAACTAAAAGAAAGAAGAAACCAGAAAAGGCTGAAGAGAAAGAGGATATAACCTTGGCCAGTTGGCCGTTGGGGGTTAAAGGAAGACTTACTCGAAAGGAAATTTATGACTACCTCTAAGGTAAGCCTTCTGGATACTAATGTCTTGGTTTATGCGGCCGATAAAAACTCCCCTTTTTTTGAAAAGTCAAGGAAACTAATTGAACGGGGACTGGCCGGGGAGATCGATCTGTGCATTTCTCTACAGAGCATCAGCGAATTTTTTGCGGTTATCACCGACCCCAAAAGGGTAGATAACCCCCGAACCCAGGAAGAAGCGGTGACAGAGATTAAGAAATACCTCCGTTCCAGGATGATTCGCAAAATCTACCCGGGGCCGGAAACCAGCGAAGCCATGGTTGACCTTTTGGAGCGCTATCTGGTCAAGAAACAGGAAATCTTCGACCTGCAACTGGTGGCAACCATGCTGTCAAACCAGGTCAAGCAGATATTCACCTTTAACAAGGAGGACTTCTTAAAAATTAGCGATATCGAGGTCATGGAGCCTTAAGTAAAAACCTCGTTCCTTTCCTCCAGCCCAGGGCTTCTGTCCCTGGGCGGGAATGAGAGAATGTTGTTCCCCCAAAGGCCGGTCTTGCACCGGCTTTTTAATTTTGTCCACAGGAGAGCTAATGCACACCACTAGCTTCTGGCAGTTTTATCACCGGTGGGATCCGCGTCTGGTCTCCATTGCCCTGAAAACCCCGGAGTGGTTCCAGGGCCGGCGTTACCCGGCCCTGGCCCCCCGGCTGGACATGCTGCCCTTGGAGGAAGTGGACTACCGGCAGGAATACCAGACGATCCTGGACCGCCTCGACCCCCGGCAGGTTTACGAAGAACTGGGGGCGGATGCGGTTCTGTTGTGCTGGGAGCCGCCAGGGGTCTTCTGCCACCGCCGCCTGGTGGCGGAGTGGCTGGAGGAGAACCTCGGGGTGGAGGTGCCGGAATTGCCCTCGAATTACCACCCCGACCAAAAAGACCCTGTTTTAAGGAGGTGAAAGGCATGGACTGCAAAGAGGCAAACGCGGCAACGGCCAAGGCGATGGTCCAGGCCGTGGACGAATCCAAAACCATCCCCACTATCCTGGTATCCATTTACAACGGCATCATCGACCACGTGGCCGCGGACCGGCCCTGCCGGGTCCTGATTTTAGAGAATGACAAGTACCTGGACCGCCGGGACTATGACGGCGACGCCTTTGTCCTTTGGGATGATAACCCCACTCTCTTGAGGGAGTGGGAGGTCTCGGAGGAAGAGGCTGAACCAGGCTTGTCATCGGAAATCCAACAGGCCAAGGATTGCCCCCGGTGCGAAAACTGCGGCTATCCGGTCCCTGGAGGAGACTACTGCTATAAGGAAAACTCTTTCGCCAAACTCTGCGAGGAGTGCGCGGGAGACGATAACGTGTTGGTAAACGACTAAGTGCTAATCCGTAATTAATTGGACATTTATGAAATAATATGGCATGCATACCCA
>CAZLRL010000521.1:0-2206 GCA_964561645.1 uncultured Desulfobacterales bacterium | reverse complement strand
TCTTTAGCATATTTGTTAAAGTCAAAGATTGTTGATAAACCTATATAGTAATTTTTGACAAAATCAGTTCTTAGTTTTTTGAAGGGGATATCGATATCGCCGTAAATAGAGTCCGTACCGGCGGAGACAAGGTGCACATCATATCCTCTACGATACATTTCCAGGGCTTGAATTTTGGCTGTCCGGTTGTGACCGCCGAGAGAGCCACCGCCGGTAACATAAAATACTTTTTTCATCAAAGATAACTCCAATGGGCTAACAAACTGGCTTCTTGGAAATGGGAACCGATGTTGGCGCAGAGGATTCTTTGTAAGGGAGATTGATAAGACCGATCTTTGCTTCCAGCCTTGCCAATTTCCACACTACATCATCATAGCCTCTGGCCACTTGGTGAAAGTTGTGGATGAAGGTTTCGCCTTCCGCTACTAGGCCGGCCAGGACGAGGGCGGCGCCGCATCTGAGGTCGAGGGCGATCACCGGAGCGCCTTTCAGTTTCCGGCCGCCGTTAATGAGCAGAATGTTTTTCTCGACCTTCATGTCGGCACCCAGTTTGGCCATCTCTTCGGCATAACCGAAGCGATCGGGAAAGCGCAGGTCGGTTATTCGGGATTGGCCCTGGGCGCACAGGCCGTAAACTGAGAACAGGGGCTGCATGTCGGAATTAATGCCCGGATAAGGGCCGGTGCTAATTTCCAGCGGGTAGCATTCTCCGCCGCGTACAATGAGACTGTTTGGGCCCCGGTAAAACTTGGCCCCGCTCTCCCGCAGGTGAATCAAGGGCACTTCCAGGTGTTCGAAGGGGAAATTCTCAATCTCCACGTCTCCCCCTGTGATTACCGCGGCGATGAAAAAGGTCAGGGCCTCCATATTATCCGGGATCACGGTGTGCTTGGCGCGGCCGAGCTTATCAACACCCTGGACGCGGATGCTTTCGTTGCCCCGGACTTCTATCTTGGCCCCCATGCTGCGCAAATAGTCGATGAGGTCCAGAATCTCAGGCCGGATATGGGGGTTCCAGACCGTAGTGGTTCCCTGGGCCAGGCATCCGGCGAGGATACTGTTTTCCGTGGCCCCAGTGGACCTGAGGGGCAGAAAAATATCCGTGCCTTGCAGGCCATGTGGCGCTTCTCCGTGCAGATAACCTTTCTCCTCCCAAATCCTTGCGCCCAGCTTTTCCAGCAGCATCTGGTGAAGGTCATACTTGCGATTGCCGATGGCGCAGCCCCCTGGCAGCGGCACCTGGGCCCGGCCGCAGCGGGCTAGCAAGGCCCCGAAAATCAACAGGGTGTTGCGGATGGAGCGGCCCTCCCAAATCAAGGTGTCTGACACCGGTCCGTCTGAAGATATGGCTATACAGTCGTTACCGGTGGTGAATATTTTTCCTAGCCGCTTGAGCATCTCAATATGGATTTGGGTGTCTGATATGCCTAAGGGAAAGTTATCAATAAAAATATCTTCATCGGTTAATAGGGAGGCTGCCAACAGCTTTAAGGCGCTGTTTTTGGCGCCGGAAAGAGCGACTTTACCTTGCAGACGGGATTTTTTTATCCGGACTGGTTTAGACACGGTCAATCTCCCAAGATGTCCTCTGGAACATAGATAACTTCTCTTTCAAGATTCACTCCGAACTTCCGAAAGACCTCCTCCTGAATTTTCTCAATTAATTCTTTGACATGCTCAGCCTTGGCATTGCCTAGATTAACAATCCAATTGGCGTGTTCATTAGCTACCATGGCATCGTTTAGGCGCACACCTTTCAGGCCTGCCTGGTCGATATACCAGCCGGCAGGCTTGCCTCCGGGAGGATTTTTGAATACGGAGCCGCAGTTGCGCCGGTTTTGGGGTTGTTTAAGGCGCCGTTCGGCTATAATCTTTTTGATATTTTCTTGTATACGCTCTTTATCATCAACATAGGGACGGGAAAATCTGGCCGAGAGCACAATGTCCCGGCTATGGGCCAGACAGGAATGTCGGTGAGAAAAGTCCATGTCCTCCTTGGAAATGTTCTTCACCGTTCCTTCGGGCGAAAGAACCGTGGTCGAAACAAGGCGGTCTTTGATTTCGCCCTGCTTGGTGCCGGCATTCATGCGCACTGCGACGCCGATGGTGCCAGGGATATCGCACATGAACTCAAACCCGCCCCAGCCTTGGGCCAGAAAATGCCGGCTCAGGGCCGGCAGCAGGATTCCGGCACCTGCCTCCACCG
>CAZLRL010000520.1:858-2211 GCA_964561645.1 uncultured Desulfobacterales bacterium | reverse complement strand
CCAGGCGGGCTGCCAGGACTGCGGCCTTTGCGACCATGAAACTGTGGACTTGAAGTTGGCGGACACGCCCACCGGACAGGCCTTTGTGCCTGCCGCGGCGCTCGCCCCCCAGCCCCAGGCCACGTGGTACCGCCTGGCTTTCAGCAAACTGGCCGAGGCCCGCTGGCTGAGCCACCTGGAACTGGTGAACGCGGTCTACCGCAGCCTGCGCCGCTCCGGCCTGCCCCTGGCCTTCAGCGCCGGTCATCACCCCCTGCCCCGGGTGGCCTTTCACGGCGCCTTGCCCGTGGGGGTGGAAAGCCGGTGTGAAACCCTGGACGTGGCCTTGACCGCGGAAATAAGCCCGGGCGAGGTCGTCTCCCGCCTTAACCGGGTGCTGCCCGCGGGACTCGAGGTCCTCAGCGCCGCGGGTCTCCCTCAGGACCGCAAACCGCCCCGCGTGGACCAAACCGTGTATCAGGTACAAAGCCCGGCGCCGGTGTTCGACGCAGCCGCGGCTGCGGATTTTCTATCACTCCGGGAATTTTCGGTGACCCGGCGCCGCCCCAAGAAGGGTGACCAAACCGTGGATGTCCGCTCCCTGGTGGCGGCCCTGGAGGTCCTGGAGGCCCATAGCCTCGAGATGCGGGTGATCACCGCCAAAAAAGCCAACCTGAAGGCCGCTGAAATCCTCAGGCATATCTTCGCCTTGACTGAATCCCAAACCCAGGATTTGCATATTGTCAAAAAACAGGTTATTTGAGGAAGCGTACCCACCACTCAAATGACCAGCCAATTGATTATCAGCGTGTCGCCCTGGGACGTGCGGGCCGCTCTGGTGGAGGACGGCCGCCTGGCGGAACTGCACGTGGAGCGGGCCCAGGCCCGGGAACCCACCGGCAATATCTACCTCGGTCGGGTTCGCCGGGTGCTGCCCGGCATGGCCGCGGCCTTTGTGGAGCTGGGCCTGGACAAGCCCGGCTATCTCTTCGTCCAGGAGGCCGCCTCGTCCCTCCACGAGCTCACGGAATCCTGGCTGCGGGAGGCCCGGGAAGAAGAGGACCTGCCTCTCCAGCCGTCGGTCAAGCTCCCCACGCCCCCCATCGAAGATTTGCTCACCGAAGGCCAGGAGCTGCTGGTCCAGGTTTCCCGGCCGCCCCTGGGAAACAAAGGCGCCCGCCTCACCACCCATATCTCGCTGCCGGGCCGCTACCTGGTATATTTGCCCACGGTTTCCCACCTGGCGGTTTCCCGCCGCCTGGCCCCGGAAAGCGAACGGCAGCGCCTCAAGGGCCTCCTGGCCGACCTCAGGCCCGAGGAAGGCGGCCTCATCGCCCGCACCGCCAGCGCCGGACAGCCCCCGGAAACCCTGGC
>CAZLRL010000520.1:0-848 GCA_964561645.1 uncultured Desulfobacterales bacterium | reverse complement strand
GGACGAACGGGATACCCTGCTGGCCCTGTGGAAAACCATTGGCCAGAAGCAGCATACGGCGTCCCCGCCGGCGTTGATTTACCGGGAATTGCCCACCATCCGCCGCCTGGTGCGGGACCTGGTCTCCCCGGAGGTGACCCGCCTGGTGGTGGATGATGCCGGAGCTTATGAAAAAATTGTCCATTACCTGAAGCTGGAAAGAGCGGATCAGAACCCCCTGGTGGAGCTGTACCGCAAGGCCGAGTCCCTTTTTGCCGCCTTTCATGTGGAGGAGGACTGGCAGCGCCTCCTGGGTCCCCAGGTCTGGCTGAAAAGCGGGGGTTACCTGGTCATCGACACCACCGAGGCCTTGACCGCCATAGACGTCAACACCGGGCGTTTCACCCAGGGGCGGGACCTGGAAGACACTATTTTGACCACCAACCTGGAGGCGGCCCGGGAGGCGGCCCGGCAGATCCGCCTGCGCAACCTGAGCGGCCTCATTGTGGTGGATTTTATTGATATGGAAAATCCGGACCATCGGGCTTTGCTGCATCAGACTTTGCAGGAAGCTTTGCAGCCCGACCGGTCCCGGACCACGGTGTATCCCGTGTCGCCCCTGGGACTGGTGGAAATGACCCGGCAGCGCCTGCGGGACAGCCTGTCCCAGGCTGTTACCCAAACCTGTTCCTGCTGCCGGGGCCGGGGTGCGGTGCTCTCCCCCCGGGTGGTGGCCCACGACATTCTGCGCCAGCTGGACCTGGAATCACGGGAATTTCCCGGCTGCCGCCTCACCGTCACGGCCCATCCGGAGGTCATCGCCCTGGTGAAGGAGGAAGGCAAGCCTTTTTTTCAGGAACTCGAAGCCG
>CAZLRL010000519.1:0-2212 GCA_964561645.1 uncultured Desulfobacterales bacterium | reverse complement strand
TCCGCGCCATCGGCAAACCGGAACCAGTTCTTATGGGAGCCGATCCAGTCGGCATACTTCTTACGCGCCGCGGGGTCGGGATGCACCTGCATGCCCGTGGACAGCACCACCACAAAAAACCTGGCCCCGCGGGCCGCGACTTCATCCCGCATCGTCAGCAGGGTCGCTTCGGTGATTTTCCAGGCTTCCTGCCACACCTCCTGGTCAGGCTCGCGGTAGACGGCGCTGAACAGCCCGGGTTCCGGGGCCTCGGAGACCGCAGAAGCCTGCCCCCTCTGGGCCATCTGGTCCCGCCACAGTGCCCACCTCTTTTGAGAATGGCGTACTAACTGGAAAACCCTGGAATTATCGTGGAGCCATTGTTTCCACCGCAGCCACCAGAACTTTTTGGTTTTCTCTTCAGAGGCCAAAAATTGGGCCCATTTATCCTTGGTGTGCCGGTTATGTAACACCAGTTTTCCGTCCTGGTAGGTAAAGTAGGGGAAATAATACCACGATCTATAAGAGCTTCTTGCAAAATGTAGCCGCAGGCTTCAGCCTGCGCTGGCACAGGCTGGAAAGCCTGTGCCACCAAGCATCTTTAAAGCAATTAAGGAAGAATCTCCAGTCTTAAAATGAATTTTGCAAGAGGCTCATAAGTCTCGGAATTATCAGCAATATCATTGCCGGTAAGGACAGCCAGCAAGACCACATCCGGTGAGTATTTCCAGACCCGGTGCCGCAGGGCCAGTAATCCCTGGGTGGTGCCGAAACCCGACTGGCCGAAGTTGATCACCTCCACCCGGCGACGACCCAAATTGCCGCACTCTTGCAGGTCCTTTTCCATGACCGCCCAAAAGGCCTCTTCCCGGTCCACCTCCTTGGCTTCCGGGAAAGAGTCCCCCAGCACCGCGATCCTCAGGGTCTGGGGCGGCTTGGCCAGGGAGTGTTCCCGGTCCCGCAGGCCGTCAGAGTTGATGCGGACATACGCCCCGCCTTCTTTGAGGAAATATCCTTCCACTCCGGGGCGCAGTTGGCTCCCCAGCACCGGGTCGTATTCATAGAAATTGGGATACTCGATCCCCAAAAGCCACAGCCCCGCCTCACAGAGGGCCAGGGCTAGGACCAGATGGTCACCACCAGCAGGGTTTTTGTCAGCCAGCGCTTCATGCCGCCAAATTAGTTCATTATCCAGGACCGGCCGCCCTAGGAAGCCGCTGAGATGGAAAATTTTGACAGGGAATCAAAGCACTATCAATGGCTTTTCCCTGAGACCAGTTTCTCTTCGGGTTCCTGGAAATCCGCCGGGCCCGGCCGGTCCTCTTCCCAGGCGAACTGCATGTCGTACAGGCGCTTGTAGAGGCCGTCCACCTGCAACAGCTCCTCGTGGGTGCCCGTTTCCACGATCTGGCCCCGGTCCAGGACCACCAGGCGGTCGGCGTGGCGCACCGTGGACAGGCGGTGCGCGATGACCAGGGTGGTGCGCCCCTCGATGAGCCGGTCCAACGCCTGCTGCACCTCCCGCTCGGACTCGGAATCCAGCGACGACGTGGCTTCGTCCAGCAGGAGAATCGGCGGGTCCTTGAGCAGGGCCCGGGCAATGGCCAGCCGCTGGCGTTCGCCCCCGGAGAGACGCACGCCCTGCTCCCCGATGACGGTGTCCAGGCCCTGGGGCAGCTTCATGACAAAGTCATGGGCGTGCGCGGCCCTGAGGGCCTGGAGGATGTCCGCTTCCGGGGCGTCCAGACGGCCGTAGGCCACGTTGTAGCGCACCGTTTCGTTGAACAGGATGGTCTGCTGGGTCACCACCCCGATCTGGGCCCTGAGGGACGCCAGGCTCACCTCCCGGATGTCCACCCCGTCCAAACGGATGGCGCCGGCAGTGACGTCATAAAAGCGGGGCAGCAAATTCAGCAGGGTGGTCTTGCCCGCGCCGGAGGGGCCCACCAGGGCCAGAATTTCCCCCCTGCTCACCGCGAAATCGATATCCTGCAGCACCGGTTCATCCCCGTACGAGAACGTCACCTGGTGATAGACGATGTCCCGGGACAGGGGTCCCAGGGTCCGGGCCTCGGGGCCGTCCGTGACGCTGGGCTCCAGGTCCAGCACCGAAAAAACCCGCTGGGCCGCGGCCAGCCCCTCCTGGATCGCGTTCTGGGCCTGACTCAGGCCCTTGATGGGGGCATAGAGCATCAACAGCGCCGCCAGAAAGGAGAAAAAAGTCCCGGGCGTG
>CAZLRL010000518.1:0-2215 GCA_964561645.1 uncultured Desulfobacterales bacterium | reverse complement strand
CCACTTCATTGCTCATTCCCAAGTTCGACCGCACCTGGGACCCCACTTAGTTTAAAGCACCAGGGATTACGGTCCTATGCTCATGCCAGCGGCTTGACAATAGCGAGTTAAATTCAGCAAAGTAAATGGCTCAAGCCTTTTAGCGACTATCTGCTTTCTATCTGCATCAAGGCGCAGAAAAGCGATTGTATGGCAGAGATGTTAATGAAAATAGGAAAGGGGCAGGAGTCATGGACCCCTGGCCCCCTTTCCCCAATACCATGGGCAACATTCTCAAACCAATGGAACTACTCGTCTGGCCACCCGAAAGCCTTCGTGTTGGTAGCGGTAGCCGGGAGTCAGCCGGTGGCGATAGGCACAGCGAACTTCATCGGCGGGGCTGTGCCAGGAACCGCCGCGCAGCACCCGGTGCTCCCCGCCGTCAGGCCCCTGGGGGTCGGTGACGGGCCCGGAGGGATAGGGGCCGAACCAGTCCTGGCACCACTCGAAAACGTTGCCGTGCATATCGTAAAGGCCCCAGGCATTGGGCCGGAGTCGGTCCACGGGATGAGTGCTCTCCCCGGAGTTGGCTTCATACCAGGCGAATTTCTGCAGGTCGCCCTCGTCGTCGCCGAAGCAATAAGGCCCGGGGCTGCCGGCCCGGCAGGCATATTCCCATTCCGCTTCGGTAGGGAGACGGTAATCGTCGGTCTTTTCCAGGTGGTTCAACCGGTTGATGAACTCCTGGGCCTCCTCCCAGGAGACATTTTCCACCGGGCAATTTTCCCCGCCTTCGTGGAAAAAGGCCGGATTTTCCCCCATCACCTCTACCCATTGCCCCTGGGTCACCGGTGTGGTTTGCAGGTAAAAGGGCCGGGTGAGGGTGACCTGGTGTTGCGGCAGTTCATCTTCGTCCCCGGCCTCGGCGCTGCCCTGGCCCATCAGGAAGGTGCCGGCCGGAATGAGCACGAAGTGCATACCGATGCTGTTGACGGATTTCCTGGTGACCGGCGTCCTGGTTTCCGGCAGTTCCCGGGCCGGTTCCGGTTCCCTGGTTTCTCTGGGGGTCGGCTGGCCCATGGTTTGCCGAATATGGCGTACCAGTTCCTGAAAGGCCAAGGAGTGGGTGCCTCCATCCCAGGCCGCCAGATTGACGCTTTGCCGGGACCGAAACGGCAGTGGCGGTGACACCCGGTCGATCAAAGCCTGAAAAACGGGCAGTCTGCGGCGGAGGCCTTCCTCCACCTCCTCCAGGACCCATTTTTGCTTGACGGATTTGGCGGACCAGACGACCGCCAACCCGCGGGCGGCCGCCAGTTCGGCTTCGAAAACCTCCTGCCAGGTCTTCTCAGGGGGAGTAGTCCGATTCCAGGAAACCGACCAACCCTCCTGGGTCAGGGCTTCCGCCAATATTCTCACCTGTTCTTTGTCCTCGCTGGCGTAACTCAAAAAGATGTCGCTCATCGGTCAGTCATCCTCATGGTGTCTCAGGGAGAACAGGCCTTCTGCCTGTTGCTGCACAGGTTAGGACCCAGTGCTGCCGCTCCCTGGAGGGGGAGAAAGGGAAATGCTTCGGGACTTTTTCGCCCCTGCTCCCAAGCTTAATTTTTCCTATCTATATCAGAAAATTTCCCCGGCAAAAATCCTCATCTACATCAGGGGTTGATATTGTGATAATCTATCTTTATTTTCTTTCCAGGGTGCCGGTTCAGCAAGAGTAGCCTACGGGATATTAAACGCTGTTTCAAGTACAGGATTCTGATTTCACAATTTTCTTGCCATAATCGATTTACCGGAGCGGAATCCTGAATCCTGGTATTCCCCGGCTGAGCCGGTGTCGATCCGGACCGATGAGAAAATATCATGGATTATAAAGACTACTACAGCATCCTGGGAGTGGAAAAGAGCGCCTCCCAAGAGGAGATCAAGAAGGCCTTCCGCAAGTTGGCCCGGAAGCATCACCCTGATGTCAATCCGGGAGACCAGGCCGCGGCGGATAAGTTTAAGGAAATCAGCGAGGCCTACGAGGTGCTGTCGGACCCGGAAAAACGGCAGAAATATGATCAATTCGGGTCGCAATGGCAGCAATACGAGCAGGCGGGAGGGCGCCCGGAGGACTTCAACTGGTCTCAGTGGCAGGCCGAGCCCGGCGCCGGGTATTCCTACCGCACCGTCACCCCCGAAGAATTCGCCGAAATGTTCGGAGGCGAGAGCCATTTTTCCAGTTTCTTTGAAA
>CAZLRL010000517.1:0-2215 GCA_964561645.1 uncultured Desulfobacterales bacterium | reverse complement strand
GGGTGGCGGCCTTTTTTGAGAGGCTGTTCGATAAAGGCCTGGATGTGCGGGCTTTGGGTCGGGCCCGGCTGGCGGCCATCGGCCCGGCCACGGCCCAGGCCCTGAGGGCGTGGGGTTTGGTGGCGGACGTGGTGCCGGGCCGCTTTGTGGCCGAGGACCTGGCCGCGGCCCTGGTGCCCCGCATCGCGCCCGGCTCCCGGGTGCTGCTGGCCCGGGCCCAGGCGGCCCGGGAGGTGCTGCCGGAAATGTTGGCACAGGCCGGGATGCAGGTGGACGTGGCGCCGGTCTACCAGGCCCGGCCGCCGGCCGCCATCCCTGAAGAGGCCCGATTTTTCATCGAGTTCAACAAGATTGACCTGTTAACCTTTGCCAGCTCGGCCACGGTGCACAACTTCGCGTCCCTGGTGGGCCGGGAAAAGTTTTTGGAACTGGCCCGCACCGCGGCGGTCGCGGCCATCGGCCCCATCACCGCGGCCAGTTTGCAGGAATATGGCATTACTCCCCAGATTCAACCGGAGGATTTTACTATCCCGGCTCTGGTGGACGCGGTGATTGATTATTTTGCCAAACGGTCGGAATAGAGAGAAAAAACCCTTTAAAGAAGATTTTTCTGTAGCCGCAGGCTTTAGCCGGCGCCAGCAATGGCACACTTTCAAAGCGCAGCCTAAAGGCTGCGGCTACATTTTTAAATGCAACTCGTTCCATATTTAGCGCCGGCGCTCTCGCCGGGGATTGAGACACATATTCTCACCGGCCCTGTTAACCACCGGGGGCGGCGGTTCTACAATTACCTTTATCGCAGATATCGCAGACGTGTATCGTCTTGCATTCCTCTCCCCCGCTGGGAACTTATGGATACACAGGCGGGACGCCTGTGCTCCCGATTTATTTGCCTCCGTGCGATTGCTCTTGGTAAGTTATAATAAAAGCAGGAAAACCCTTGGAATCGAAACATTGGTAGGAACTTTCTAAGACGTAGGGTGGGCACTGCCCACCATTATTGTCGTTCCGGGTTAGATGTGGCTTTCTTCCCTCAAGACACGGGCAGGATGCCCGTGCTACCGGTTATGCCTTAAAATATTAAAGAGAAGACCCTTAACCTGACCCCAACCTCGTCCCCAAGCTCCTGCTTGGGGACCCACCTGGACGCCAGGCTCAGCCTGGCGAGGGAATTGAAATTGCGGCAATTCGACGGGTTCTGGGGCAAAGCGAGCCTTACACCAAAAACGGATCTCAAACAAGAGCTTGGGAACCAGAAAACGTGCCTGGATCATCCTGAACGAAAACACCTCTGAAGGAGGAAAAACCGTGGAGATAGAAGGATACAAACAAGTCCTGGTTCCTGAAGCCTTCTACAATAAACTTTTAGCCCAAATCGAGGAAGCAAAGAAACACCCCGAAGCCAAACCGAGACCTCAAAGCGGCTGGTGCTTGACCATTGTCATCGTGGTCGACGGGGAGCAGCACTTTGTTTGTTTGGGAAACTGTCCGTGGTACAAACAGATTTTGGGGGGTGACTGCGTCAGCCAGCCAGGGGGAAGTTGCTATTGTTCCTGGGGAATCCTCGAGCCGATTTTAGGTCGCTTTCGCTAATTGGTAAAAGTGATCCTTAGGGTGGCACCGCCCACCATTATGGTATTTTCCGATTACGGGTGTGCCTGCGCCCTTAAAACACGGGCAGGATGCCCGTGCTACCGGTTTAGGCAGACTTTTTGCTTATTGCTTACTTATAAGCCTCTTATGAATAAGCCCTTTACCCACAACCTCGTCCCCAAGCTCCTGCTTGGGGACGCCCCTGGACGCCAGGCTCTGCTTGGCCAGAGCATGACACTAAAGGAATTGACGGTACTTGAGCAAAGCAGAGCTTTGCGAGCAAAACGGTTCCCAAGCGGGAGCTTGGGAACCAGCTTTTCAAGCGCAGGCTGAAGCCTGCGGCTACATTTTCGACACCTGATGACTCATAGCCACGATATAGTCAATCCCAACGAACCCCAGAACCGTAGGGCGGGAAAGCGCCAGCGCATCCCGCCTTTCGTGTTTTAGTGGGCAGATGGCACGAAGGCTACGATGGACTTGGGGCGGCGCGCAGCCGGAGGCCAAGGGCGCGCACAACTTTCAGGACGGTGGCAAACTCCGGGTTGCCTTCCGGTGACAGGGCCTTGTAGAGGCTCTCCCGCCCTAAACCCGTTTCCCGGGCGATTTGGGCCATGCCCTT
>CAZLRL010000516.1:0-2217 GCA_964561645.1 uncultured Desulfobacterales bacterium | reverse complement strand
GCGGCATCGTTGCCCTGGCCGCTGGCGTCCTGGGGGGAGTCGTTAAATGGCCAGTAGCCCCGGAGTTTGCCGTAATCCCGGTACTTGGGCCACCAGCAGAACTGGCCGAAATTTTCCTCACCGCACAGCGCGATATTTTCCAGGTCGTTTCGGGTGTGCACCGGCAGGATGGGCCCTTTGACCCCGCGGTAGCGGTTATAAAATTCTTCCTGCGCGTCCCGGTGCAGGCCCACATAGGTCTGGCTGAGGTTCAAAGCCCCCACCAGATAAGGGGCCAGAGGATGGGCATAATGGACCAGGGTGGGCCCCCGCCAGGGATTCTGGCCGTAGGGTCCGAGGGAGATGGCCAGCCGCGGCACCAGCGGATAAGGGTCTTCGGCCTCGATGTTGAGGCCCACGTCGTCCAGCCACCACTCGTGGTCCGGCAGGCCCTGCTGCTCCACTTTGAATTCCACGAACCGCAGCCTGGCGGCCCCGGCGAAGGTCTGATGCGCGTCAAATTTGATGTCAGTGATATAAAAGGTGCCGTTGGTGGGAGGAGAACCGGCGACGCCGATATCCACCACCTGGAGGGGGTGGGTCATGGGGCCGGACCCCGATTCCAGCTGCATGTTCCCCAGATTGACACTCACCCGCTGCCAGACATTCACCGTGGTATTGACGTCGTGGTAGAAGTAACTGCCCTGGGCGTCTTTCACCTTGACCCTGAGGGTCAGGTAGTTGGACCCGGAGACCACCGGTTTGATGAGGAAATTCAGGTTGTAATGGCCCTGGGAGGGGCAGCGGTTGGTGTCAATACCCACCCAGACGCCGAACGCCGTGACTTCGGGGGATAATTCCCAGGTTACCTGGCATTGCGTATAAAAGGTGTCACCCAGGATGGTTTCGGTGATCTCCCGGTCGCTGATGAGAATGTTATTGGTGCCCTGCTGACTCGCGGCGTACCAGGCCCCCCAGGTAGCCCGGGCCCGGTCCCGGTCGTCGATGATGTTGTCCCGCCGCCAGAATTGGCTGAAAGGAATGTCAAAGGAGGTGAGGTCCGGGTAACGGTCCGGAATGGCGTGGACAAAGGTATGCTCCGGGCCGAAGGGGTCGGACTGCCCCGGGGTGGAATTGTTCAGCGTCACCAGCAGCCGGCGGGGGTGTTCTTCGGGATCGCCAGCCAGAAAAGTCCAGTAATCCCCGGCCACAAAATCGGTGCCGCTGCACCCTTCCCAGCTCACCGTGGCGCCGCCCCAGAGAGGTATCGGGTGGTCCCGGTCGCCGGTGACCAGCCCGCTGCCTTCCCAGTTGATCCCGCCGTCTTTGGACCAGCGGAAGGTGGCCTGACCCACTTCGCCGCCGGTCTCCATCTGGATCACGTAGTACCGGCGCTCCTGGCGGGTATAGTCGCCGGACAGAATCAGGGTGGCGCCGCCGCTGCCGTATTTGGTGACGTTATGGTATTTCCAGCGAAAATCCTGGCCCCGGAGCTTGAAAAAAATTCGGTCAATGTCGGCAAAAGGACTCTCTTCCAGGGACCAGTTCAGGCCATAGCCCCACCAGGCCCCGTCCGTCTGGGCCGGCAGGTCCGTGCGCACGTGCAAAACTCTCCCGGTTTCCCCCTCGGCCAGCTCGGTGTCAAACGCCTGAAAAGTCCCGCCACTCCGGGTGTCGTCACGGTAGAGGAAATAAGCCCCCCGCTCCCACAGTTGCCGCTCGAAGTTGTCGAATACCAGCGGCGAGGTGGCGCTCTGTTCCCGGTCCAGCACCGCGTCCCAGAGGAACTGGCAGGCCTGGCTGAAATCCTCCCCCCGCTCCCGTCCGGCCAGGTGCAGGTAGACCATGAGGTCCAGCATGCGGTCCACCGCGAAATCGTAGGTGTAGTCCTCCCGGCCGCGGTAGGCCCGGCGGATACAGGGGTAGTTGTTCAGGGCCTCGTATTTTTCCGAGGTTTCGCCGGTGTAATAAACGTAATAAATTTGCACCGGCGTGCCCGCGGCCAGCGCGGTTCCCAGAGTCAGGACCGTGGCTTCCCCCTGATGGCTGAAGGAACCCCCCTGATAATAATTGGTCAGGTCGCCGTCCACGGGCTCGGCCCAGAAACCGTCCCAGGCAAAGCCGGTGTCCTGGAGCCAGACCCCCCGGACCAGCACCACCAGGCCGCCGCCGGGGTTGGGTTCCTCCAGGCGCACCGTGCCGTCCGGCTGCACCAGCGCCCCGGCCTGGCTGAAATTC
>CAZLRL010000515.1:0-2218 GCA_964561645.1 uncultured Desulfobacterales bacterium | reverse complement strand
ACAGACCCCAACCCCTCTCACCCAACCCCCTATCCTGTGGACGGTGGGACGGGCGTCCCGCCCGTCCAGGCACGGGCAGGATGCCCGTGCTACCTGTCTTTTAAAACCACAGGCCGTAGGGCGGGAAAGCAAAGCGCATCCCGCCTTTTAGTTCTTTTCCAAACAGCCTCGCCCCAGTCTGCGGCTCTCTCAAATCAACGACAAACCTGGTGGCACAGGTGTCCTCACCTCTGCATCCCCAAAATGTCCGGACCGGATGTCGATGGTGTGCAGTTAAAAATTGGCGGACGCCCGTTCTACATGAACCGGAAAATTTCGGTGGGGCGGGCCTCCGTGCCCGCCAAGACCTGGGGCGGACAGGGACGGCCGCCGCACCAGAATTTGGCCGCTTGGAAAAAAATTCCCCAGGCGTCTTACATGAGCGGCTGACAGCGATTGCGTGCCCGAGTACAACTTGGGCACGAGGATTAAATTTTTCCAGGTGAGCGGGGCCGATGGGGACATCCTTGCCGCTGGATGAAAAAAGAGCTTTTCTATTCAGGGGTTGAAAATTATCTTTTGACAAGATAAGGTTTTTAAGAATATTATCACAAGGATGGATCAAAGGGGACATCGCCTGATTTCCCGTTCCTGAGCTCCCGCGGGGAGCGCCAAGTTTCGCCCCAAGCATACTTGGGGACCTCCGATCCTTATATAATTACAACAATGCTCGCGCCAAGCCGGAGCTTGGCCCCAAGGTGGTTCCTAAACAGGAGTTCTGGAACCAGGACCTGGAGTCGCTGAATAGTTTTTCTCTTGACTTAGCCTCTCCGATGATGACCAGAAACTCAAAGGAGCTCCACCATGTGGCACAAGACTCTTAAATGCCTGCTTCCCTCGCTGCTGCTGCTTTTGCTGACCCAGCTGAGCGTCTACGGCGCCGAATTCTCGGCGACGCTGGTCTTGAAACAGAAAGGCCGGGCCATGCCCGGAAAAATCTATATCAAAGACGGCAACATGCGCCAGGATTTTATCGACGAGCGAGGGCACACCATCACCATTGTCAGGCGGGATCAAAAGCGGGTCTGGGTCATCATGCCCTGGGAAAAGACCTATGTGGAACTGCCCCTGGGGGTCCACCTGCCCGGCCAATTCCTGGAAATTCCCCCGGAGGCGGTCAGCCGCCGCCGGGTCTGCAGCGAGGAAGTGTGCGGCATGCAAGTGGATCGCATCCAGGTCACCCTGCCGGACGGCTCCCGGGAAATCTACTGGGTGGCGACGAAACTGGGGGTGCCCATCAAAAAGCACTGTCCCGGACAGCAGTACACCGTGGAATACAGCGACATCCGGGAAAGAAAACTGGAGGACCGGCTCTTCGAGGTCCCGCCGGACTGCAAGAAAGTGGCCAGTTCCACCTACCTTTACTAGTGGCTCCTCCTCTGAAAATTAGCCAAACCCTCAAGCCGTAGGGCGGGCGTCTCGCCCGCCTCCCATGAGGCCTCGAGAAATGGCGGGCGGGACGCCCGCCCTACGCCAAATCTTGTTCACTCCTCAAAGTCCTTTATCAACAAACGCGACATCCTGGTGATCCTGAGGCTCCTGGCCCGAACCTCACTGAGCCTACGGGCAGGAAAACCCCCCTGATCTTCACCAGCAGCGCCCGCCAGGGCTTGATAAATCAAGCTACAAAAAAGCGGGAGCACAGGCTTCCAGCCTGTGGAGGAACAGGCCCCAGGCCTGTGGCCCCCGGCCCCCCTCAAAATATTTTCCTCACTGCCTCCACCTCAAGGCGCGCGCAAGGCCTCCAGAAGAGGCAGGCGGGCCGCCTTCAGGGCCGGAAGCAATCCCCCCAGCAGCCCCATGCCCACCCCAAAGAGCAGACTTTGAAAAATAATGCCCGGGGTCAGGGTGAAGCGGAAGGTAAGTTCGGCAAAGCTGGACCAGTTCAGGGTGGAAAGAGTATAAAAATTTAACAGGGACGCGGGAATCAAACCCAGAGCCCAGCCGGCCAGCCCCAGCAGGACCGCTTCCACCAGAAAGGCCAGCAAAATGTCCCGCCGGGGGAAACCCAGGGCCCGCAGGGTGCCGATTTCGCCGATCCGGGCCCCCACCTGGGCATACATGGTCACCATGGCCCCCAGCACCGCGCCCAACCCGAAGATGGCGGTCAGCACCATGCCCAGGCCCCGGATGAAGTCCGCCAGCCGTTTGGATTGGGCCTCGTAGAACTCCACCTCCC
>CAZLRL010000514.1:0-2232 GCA_964561645.1 uncultured Desulfobacterales bacterium | reverse complement strand
CGGGTAAAAATCTCATGGGGCGCCACCGAGATGACCACCTCGAGGTTCCCCGGCGGCCCGTCCTGATGGCTTGCCCCGCCCTCGCCCACAAACCGGAAGCGCTCCCCGTCCTCGGTCCCGGGAGGAATGCTGAGACAATACTGTTTGAATTGCTGCTGGTAACCCTTGCCGTCACAGGCCAGACAAAAGCGGTCCTGGACCAAGCCCTTGCCCAGGCAGCGCCGGCAGGCCGGGCCGCTGCGGAAGAGGCCCGGACCCTTGACCGGACGGCCCTGACCCCGGCAATCCGGACAGGGGTAGCAATCCGCCAGCGGTAGGCGGCCGTTGCCGCCACAGTGGACGCACGGCACCATCCGAGGCACAGCAATGGTGGTGTTCAGGCCCAGGATGGCGTCCACAAAGGGAATCTCCAGATCATAGCGGAAATCGGGGCCCATGGCCCGGCGCGCCGGTTCTTCCCGGGGGTTGAGGCCCAGAACTTCCTCAAAAAAGCCCTGCTTGTCCGAGCGGCGGCTGCGATAATATTTCTTCTCACTCCGGGGGGTGCGGGCCCGGTGCGCCTGCACCGTTTCATAGGCTTCCATGATGCGCCGGAAGCGGGCGGCAGCCTTGGGATTACCGGGGTTGCGGTCCGGATGGTACTTCTGGACCAGGACTCGAAAGCGGTTGCGGACCTCTTCCCACCCCGCCTTGGGGGCCACCCCGAGTATGCGATAAGATTCCCGCGTGGTCATTGACTTGGCTTGAAAACGTCGTCTCTTTGGCCCTGGGAGGCCAATTCATCCGCCTGTCCCTGGTCCCCGGCCTGTTCGAAGGCCCGCCGGGCAAATTGGATCTTCCCCAGCTTCAGGGCCTGTTCGGCCACCCGGCGCCAAACCTCCGGCGGGTGCGACCCCAACCGGGTCATTAAATAAGCGTCGCCGTTCTCCAGGGCCTGCTCCTTTAGTTTATCCAATCCGGGCTCGTAGTGCCCCCGTTTGAAAAACTCCAGCGCGTCGTCGAACAAGCCCAGGTCCAGAAACTTCTCCCCGTATTCCCGGCACATCTCCGGGTTAATATTGGTCTCGTTTAAAAGCTGTCTTTTCTTTAAACTATCCGGCACTCCCCGAGGCAGCGCCTGGCCCGCAGGTTTCGCCATAAATAAACTCACCTCAATCGTTATTTATAAATTATCTGCCTCAGACTGTAAACTCGAAAATATCGCCGATTGCTACGGTTCCTTCTCCTGGAAAGGTTCCGGGACACCCTCCTTTTTCATGCCGGTGGAAACCCTGGCTCCGTATCTCGAACAGAGCTGTTCTTCCGGGGGAAACCGGCTAATTCCGGCCAGCAGGCTATGATTGCCTGCATTGCGTTTAAGGGGTTGGTTTCAAAATATCTCTGCTTATTATGGAGGGGCCGACCCAGGTGGCGGCCCAATGGGAGGCGCACACGCTGGTGCGCCCTTGACAACCATTTTGATGGTCATTCCTGGGATCATTGTAACATTCCGGGAAACCGGCAGGAATCAAGCTTGACTAGCGGGGATCCAGCTTTCCGGCGGTGAGTGAAGATTGAGGAAAAAAGCAGAATTGACTTTACATCCGGACGCCAAGTGGGTTAACATAATTATGGTCTAAAATGTGTAATAATTTGAAAGGGTTATACGTATGGTGGTAGAGTGTCCGGAGTGTGGCACCAGGTTTTCCCTGGATGAAAGCCGTATTACCGGCGCCACTGCCATGGTTCGTTGCTCCCAATGCCATCAGGTCTTTCGGATAAACCGGGCCGGGCAGGTTGTGGAAAAACAGGCGGCCCCCCCGGCGCCGCCCGCAGAGGCGCCTGAGGAAGCACTCCCAGGGGAGGCGCCCCCGGAGGCACCCTGGGCAGAACCCCCGGAGGCACCCTCTGAAGAACTCTCGGAGGCACCTTCGGCGGGGCGGCCTTCCCCACGGGTGGTCAGAGAGGAAGCTGCGGCCCCTCCCCCACCGGAGACTGAGGAGCCCCGGTCCGCCGCCGGCGGGGTTGAGGCCCGGGAGGAAGAGGCCCCGCAAGAAGCCCCTGAGGGCCCCCCCGGGGAGGCCCCGGCTCCCTCCAGACCGCGGTTCCGGTGGTGGATGGTCATCATTATGCTGGCGATCCCCTTGTTGGCCGCCCTGGGCTGGTGGATGGGCTGCGCCCTCATGGCCCTGTTCCTGGTGGCCTCGCGGCGCTTCTACCCTGACTGGTACATGTACCAATATTTTTGGACCC
>CAZLRL010000513.1:0-2240 GCA_964561645.1 uncultured Desulfobacterales bacterium | reverse complement strand
GTCATGGAGCACATCGAGCTGGCCGGGGTCCATTCCGGGGATTCGGCCTGCGTCATCCCGCCCATCAGCATCCCGGCCAAGCACCTGGACACCATCTATGAATACACCCGGCGCATCGCGGTGGAGCTCAACGTGGTGGGCCTGATGAACATCCAGTACGCCATCGCGGATGACGTGGTCTACATCCTGGAGGCCAATCCCCGGGCATCCCGCACCGTGCCCCTGGTCTCCAAGGTGTGCAACATCGCCATGGCGCGCCTGGCCACCCAGATCATGCTGGGGAAAAAGCTGAGCGACCTGGATCTCAAGCGCCAGCCCATCCCCCACTTCGGGGTCAAAGAGGCGGTGTTTCCCTTCAATATGTTCCCGGAAGTGGACCCGCTGCTGGGTCCGGAGATGCGTTCCACGGGCGAGGTCCTGGGTATGGCTGATTCCTTCGGGTTGGCCTTTTACAAGGCCCAGGACGCGGCCCAGCAGACCCTGCCCCGGGAAGGCACCGTGCTGATCACCGTTTCCGAGCTGGACCGGCCCGGGGTGCTGGAAGTGGCCCGGCCTTTCCAGCAGATGGGGTTCAAAATTCTGGCCACCCAGGGGACCAGCCGCTTTCTGGCGGAGCACGGCATTGAGAGTGAAGAGGTACTGAAGCTGCACGAGGGGCGGCCCAACATCGGGGACATCATCAAGAACCGGGACATTCAGCTGATCATCAATACGCCCAGCGGCAAGCTGAGCCTGCACGATGATTCTTATATCCGCAAGGACGCCATTAAATACAAGATTCCGTATATCACCACCCTGGCGGGGGCGCTGGCCGCGGCCCGGGGCATTGCCGCGGCCCGGCGCCAGGCCGTGCGGGTGCGGTCTTTGCAGGATTATCACCAGGGGATCAGGTAGGGGGTTAGAGTTTTCTGTTTTCTGTTTTCTGTTTTCGGTTTTCGGTTTTCTGTTTTTGGTGAGGATTGCAGAGTCTGGTTCCCGAGCAGCTGATCATAAGCCAGCAGCTCTCTCAAAAACAAGAAAGTTTCGGTGGGGCGGGCCTCCGCGCCCGCTATGACAATGGGCGGCCAGAGACGGCCGCCCCACCAGATTATGACCGCTGAAGAAACTTTTTCTCGTTCCCAAGCTCCGGCTTGGGAACGTTAATTTTGATCCCAAACTCTGCTTGGGCACCTCGACAGGGTGCTCCCAGTATCTTCAAAATAAGAAAATCATTACGCCAGGCAGGAGCTTGGCGGGAAGGTGGGGTTCCCAAGTAGGAGCTTGGGAACCAGGATTAAAAGGTCCGGGCGTGCACAGGTGAGGACACCTGTGCCACCGGGGTTTGCAGGATTTTTAGAGAATTGCTGGCTTGATTTGCAGCTTGAGAAGGAGAGGAACGAATTATTCATGTTCCAAAAGAACACCCATAATCAGCATAACTGATGTAGGGTGCGTCTTACGCACCTTTTTTTGGCGCCTAAGACGCGCCCTACAAGGGGTATTGGCAGAAAAAAGGCGGGGGGCGCTGCTCTTTCGAGCCCTACAGCTGCTTTGGGGTGTCAGCAGCCATAGGGCGTGCCGTGCACGCCGTTGCCGGCGGCCATGGGCCGCCCTATAAACTGATCGAGAAGGGGAGGAATGAGATATTCATAAGCACACCCGAAATCAGCAGAATTAATGTAGGGTGCGTCTTACGCACCATTTTTTGGCGCTAAGACGCGGCCTGCGGGGAATTTTCAGCGCAAAGCAAAAGGCGGGATGCGCTGCGCTTTCCCGCCCTACGGCTGCTGAGCGAAGCGAAGAATCTAGTGATTTTAAATACCTAGACCCTTCGCGGCGCTCAGGGTGACACGGTTGATTAGTTTTGAAATGACTTGGAGTGTTTCATTTCAGAGATAAAAAAACCTCAACCCCATGTCACCTGGGGAAAAATCAGCTCCTGGTTGATCAAGTGTTTATACTTGCTGACCAGCTGGAGCATTTCCACCAGCACCTCTTCGGTCAGATAATGGGGCTGCAGGCCCAGGGACAAGAGCCCGGTGTGGGTGGGATTATAATAATGCTCCTCAGCCTCCAGGCGGGGGTTGGGGATTTTTTTGATCTGGACTTCGAGGCCCATGGTTTTTCCCGCGGCCTGAACCCGGGCGGCCAAGTCATTCACCGTAAAGGTCTCCACGAATTGATTGAATACCCGGTATTCCCCCGCCGCGGCCGGGTGGCGGACAGCCAATTCCACACAGGCAATGGTGTCCATGATATTG
>CAZLRL010000512.1:0-2254 GCA_964561645.1 uncultured Desulfobacterales bacterium | reverse complement strand
ATTGCGCAGCGCGCCTTTGAGGGTGTTTAAAATATCATAAATTTTCAAATCCAAAAAAATGCGGCCATCAATGAATTTACGGGCCAAATCTAACAAAATCTGCGGCCCTTCGGCCATGAACAATTGCCAGCCCACCTTGAAAATCCCCACCTCAGCACTTAAAAGTTCCACCAGGCTCAGGGCTTGTGCCCGGTCCGCCACGTCCAGGGCCAGAATGAGACGGTCTTTGGGTTCCATGATAAAAAATCCCGGCAAAGTCTCTGTCGCCGCAGGCTTTAGCCTGCGCTGCTCTCAGGTTGAAAAAAAAGGTTATTTAAAGCCTTGCCTGGTTTCTAAGTGTTGTCTTGCCAATACGCCTCCACCCGCGCCACATCTTCCGGCGTGTCCACCTCCAGGGTATCCTCGTCGGTCTCCACCACGTGGATGGGATAGCCGTGCTCCAGGGCCCGCAACTGCTCCAGCTTTTCCGCCTGCTCCCAGCGGCCCGGGGGCAGCCGGACAAATTCCTGCAAAAACTCCACCCGATAGGCGTACATGCCGATATGCTTGTAAAAATAGGGGCGCTCGCCGTCGCGCCAGTAGGGCAGCGGACTGCGGGAAAAGTACAGGGCCCGCCCCTGATGGTCAAAGACCACCTTCACCAGGTTGGGATTTTGGGCCAACTCCGGGTCCTCCAGCCGCCGGGCCGGGGTGACCATGACCGCGGCGGCATCCCGCTCCAGGACCGCGGCCAGGTCCCCGATAACCCCGGCCGGAAAAACCGGCTGATCCCCTTGGATATTAATCACCACGTCCCGGCGCTCCAGGCCCAATATGCGCGCGGCTTCCGCCAGCCGGTCACTGCCCGACAGGTGGTCGACCCTGGTCATGACCGCCCGGCCGCCGAAGGCCTCCACCACCTCCTTGATGCGCGCCTCATCGGTGGCCACGTAAATATCGTCCAGCCCCTGGACCAGACGGGCCTGCTCGTAAACCCGTTGAATCAAGGGCTGTCCCAAAATATCCGCCAGGGCCTTGCCCGGAAAGCGGGTGGAACCGAAGCGGGCCGGAATCAGGGCTAAAACACGCATAAATGACTGCCTGTTGCACCCCCATTATAGTCCGACCGGGGGATTATTGCCAACCGAAGTTCCTTGACAGGAGAAAAATCTGTGCTTATTTTTTTAAAGTGATTCTATTGAGTTATGCGACATACGACCGACGGAGGTAAATGAGAACATATGCGGTTTGACAAATTAACCCTCAAAGCCCAGGAGGCCCTGCAGGCGTCCCAGGACCTGGCCCGCCGGCTGCAACACCCCCAGATCGAGCCGGCCCACATGCTGCGGGAACTCCTGGCCCAGGAAGAGGGCCTCATCCGTCCTCTCCTGAAAAAACTCGAAGTTGATCCCCAACGGCTCATCCAGGGCGTGGATAACCTGCTCACCGCTCTTCCCCGGGTGAGCGGCGACGCCCAGGTCTACCTGTCCCCGGGCTTGAACAAGGTGCTGGACGAGGCCTTCAAACAGGCCGGCCAGATGAAAGACGAGTACGTTTCCACCGAGCATATTTTTTACGGCCTGGCCGCGGACAAGGCCAGCAGCACCGGCAAACTCCTGGCGGATCTGGGCCTCACCCCGGAGATCATCCTCCAGGCCCTCATGGAACTCAGGGGCTCCACCCGCATCACCGACCAGGCCCCCGAAGACAAGTACCAGCCCCTGGAGAAATACGCCCGCGACCTGACTGAAATGGCCCGCTCCGGCAAGCTTGACCCGGTCATCGGCCGGGACAGCGAAATCCGGCGCATCATCCAGGTGCTCTCCCGGCGCACCAAGAACAATCCGGTGCTCATCGGCGACGCTGGTGTGGGCAAGACCGCCATCGCCGAGGGACTGGCTCAGAAAATCGCCGCCGATGATGTTCCTGATTCACTCAAGGGGCGGCGCGTGGTGGCGCTCGATATGGGCGCCCTGGTGGCGGGCAGTAAGTTCCGCGGCGAGTTTGAAGAACGGCTGAAGGCGGTAATGGATGAAGTCCGCCAGGCCCAGGGTGAGGTCATTCTTTTCATAGATGAGATGCACACGGTAGTTGGTGCCGGTGCCGCCGAAGGTGCCATTGACGCCAGCAACATGCTCAAACCGGCATTGGCGCACGGCGAACTGCAATGCGTTGGCGCCACCACCATCGATGAATACCGCAAGTTTATAGAAAAGGACAAGGCACTCGAGCGGCGACTGCAACCGATATTTCTGAGCGAACCGACGACCGAGGC
>CAZLRL010000511.1:0-2275 GCA_964561645.1 uncultured Desulfobacterales bacterium | reverse complement strand
TTTCCCAGCAGACATTCTCGCCTAGAGAAGAGAACAGCATGCCGGTGCACAATCGGGACATTGCCGAAATTTTCAACCAGGTGGCCGACCTGTTGGAAATCGAAGGGGCCAACCAGTTTCGGGTGCGGGCCTACCGCAACGCGGCCCGCACTATCGATAATCTGCCCCGGAGCGCCGCGGACCTGGTGGAGGAAGGCAAGGACCTCTCCGAGCTGTCCGGCATCGGCAAAGACCTGGCCGGGAAGATCGCCGAAATCGTGGAAACCGGCGAGCTCACGCAGTTGGAGGAGCTGAAATCCCGCACCCCCGCGGACCTGGGGGAGATGATGACCATCGCCGGGCTGGGCCCCAAGCGGGTGCAAACCCTGCACCAAGAGCTGGGCATCAACAGCCTGAAGGACCTGAAAGAGGCCGCAGAGCAGGAGAAGATCCGGGAGGTGGAGGGCTTCGGCGAGAAGACCGAGCAAAAAATTCTCAAGGGCATTGAGCAGTTGTCCGGCCAGAAAAAACGTTTTCTCCTCAAAGAGGTGGAAGAAATCGTCCAGTCCCTCATCGCTTACCTGAAGAAAGTCAAGGGCATCAAGGAGGTGGTCATCGCGGGCAGCTACCGCCGGCGGCAGGAGACCGTGGGAGACCTGGATATCCTGGCCACTTGCCAGAAAGGCTCCAAGGTCATGGAGGCCTTTGTGGATTATGAGGATGTGGCCGAAGTGGTGTCCCAGGGCAAAACCCGCTCCACCATCATTTTGGACTCGGGCCTCCAGGTGGACCTGCGAGTGCTGGCCCAGGTGAGTTTCGGCGCGGCCCTGCACTATTTCACCGGCTCCAAGTCCCACAATATCGCGGTGCGCAAACTGGGGTTGGACCGGGACCTGAAAATCAACGAGTATGGGGTTTTCAAGGGCAAGAAGCGGATCGCCGGCAAGACCGAGGAGGAAGTCTACGCCAAAGTGGATCTGCCTTATATCGAACCCGAGTTGCGGGAAAACCGGGGCGAAATCGAGGCCGCGCAGCAGGACAGGCTGCCGAAGCTCATCACCCTGGACGATGTGCGGGGCGATTTGCACGCCCATACCAAGGTAACCGACGGGCACAACACCCTGGAGGAAATGGCCGAGGCCGCCAAAAAACGGGACTATGATTACCTGGCCATCACCAACCACTCCCAGCGGGTGACCATGACCCACGGGTTGGACGCCAAAAAGCTGCGGCAGGAACTGGAAAAGATCGACCGGTTCAATGACAACAACTCAGGCGTCCGGGTGCTCAAGGCCATCGAGGTGGATATTCTGGAAGACGGCTCCCTGGACCTGCCGGACGAGGTGCTCAAGGAACTGGACGTCACCGTGTGCTCGGTGCACTACAACCGCAACATGACCAGGAAGCAAATGACCGAGCGCCTTCTCAAGGCCATGGACAACCCCTACTTCAACATTCTGGGCCATCCCACCGGACGGCTGATCCATAAGCGGGAACCCTATGAGGTGGATCTGGAAAAGATCCTGGAAACCGCCAAGGATTACGGGTGTTTCATGGAGCTGGACGCCCAGCCCGACCGCCTGGACCTGTCGGACGTTTATTGCAAGCGGGCCAAGGAAATGGAGGTCAAAATCGCCCTTTCCACCGACGCCCACAGCGTGCCGGAACTGGGCTATATGCACTTCGGCATCGGCCAGGCCCGCCGGGGCTGGCTGGAGGCGGATGATGTGCTGAACACCCGCACCTGGCGGCAGCTCAAGAAATTGTTGAAAAGGAAATAGTCATGGGCGGGCGGGATTTTAAAAAGAAGCCCGGCACCGATTTCAAGGATATCGACCGGCTGAGCAAGGACGAGGCCCGGGAGGAAATCGAGGCCCTGCGGGAGGGCATCGAGTATCACGATTACCTGTATTACGTCAAGAACCAGCCGAAGATTTCTGATGCCGTGTATGACAAGTTGTTTCACCGCCTCCAGGAGCTGGAGGAGGCCTTTCCCGAGCTGCAGTCGGACACCTCGCCCACCCGGCGGGTAGGCGCGCCGCCGGTGGACAAGCTGAAAAAAGTGGAGCATGTGGCCCCCATGCTCAGCCTGAACGCGGCCCTGGACGAGGGTGAGGTGAAAGACTGGTTTGATTTTGTGCAGCGCCACACCAAGCAGGATAAATTGAGGTTTGTCCTGGAGCCCAAGTTCGACGGTTTTTCCGTGGAGGTGGTCTACAAAAACGGCGATTTCCAGTACGGGGCCACCCGGGGGGACGGCCGGGAGGGGGAAGACATTTCGGAGAATCTTGTGACC
>CAZLRL010000510.1:0-2283 GCA_964561645.1 uncultured Desulfobacterales bacterium | reverse complement strand
AGGCGTGTCCTCCAAGCCCTGCCCCAGAGAGCGCAAGCCGCCGCCGGTGCCCAGGATCTGGGGCTCGGGCCGGATCACCACCTCCAGACCCTCGGGCCGATTAGCGTCTAAAAACCCTTCCACCTCTTCGGCCAGGTGATGGGTATTTACCGCCACCTGGGAGGCGCCGGCCTGGCGGAGTTGGGCCAGCAGGACCCCCAACAGGGGCTGGTTGAGCACCGGGATCAGGGCCTTGGGTACGGAATAGGTCAGCGGCCGCAGCCGCGTCCCCAATCCTGCCGCCAGAATGGCTGCTTGCATGGCTGCTTGCATGGCTGTGTCGGGACCTAAAACTGAGTTGCCTGAGCCGCCTGAGACGGGCTGCACCTGAAACCAGGGAAGTTGGGCTCGTTTGACCCGTTCGCTCCCATCATTTCTTGTACCCGATATTTCTGAGAAATTCGTAGCGCCAGGCCCGGCCGTGTTCGGCCTCCACGCCCTTGGGGGAAAAGCCGTCCACCACCCCCAAAATGCCGCGGCCCAACTCGGTTTGGGCCAGGACCACCTCCACCGGGTTGGCGGTGGCGCAGATGATACGGCAGACCTCGGGACACAGTTTGATGGCATTCAGGATATTAATGGGGAAGGCATTTTTGATGAGCAGGTTAAAGGTGTGACCCGCGGCCAGGTTCTGGGCGTTCCGGGTGGCCGCGGCCTCCAGGTCCGGGTCGTTCCCCTCCACCCGGATGAGGCATTCTCCCGAAGCCTCGGAAAAGGCCAGGCCGAATTTGGCCCCCGGCACCGTGCCCACCAGGATTTCGTAAAGATCTTCCACGGTTTTAATAAAATGGCTATGGCCCAAAATCAAGTTCGCGTCTTCGGGAATTTCCATCTTCACCGTCAGCAATTGCATGACCTCCTCCTTGTTGACTTGAAAACCAGGCTTGACCACGAAATTTCCGGATTCTTCAGCGCGCCGCACTCATTGCCTTTAAGACCGTTCATCCAATTGTCCGCCCCATGTTAAGCCTTCAGTACTCTAACTTCAACAAGTCTCCAACCGAGGCGGTAAAATAACCGTAATCCTTTAGGAGTGGCAATTTTTATGCTATGATTTGAGATTGATGGTGCATCTTTCAACCTCCACCGCCCTGACTCCGGCTTCCAGGAGTTCAACGTGAGTCCCCTCCGGCTTGGTCGGCAGCTTTTGGCAGCCATTTTCTTTCTGACCATCATCGTTTCACCCCTCTGGGCCCAGATCAAGATCGGGTGTTACCTGCCCATGACCGGCCCGGCCGCGGCCATGGGGCAGATGGTCTGGGAAGGCATTCAGGTGGCTCACAAACTCAAGCCCCAGGTTTTGGGCCAGGAGGTGAAGCTGGTCCTGGTGGATACCAAAAGTGACAAGATAGAGGCCGCCAACGCGGTCAGCCGGCTCATCGAAAAAGACCGGGTGAGTGCGATTATCGGGGAGGTGATCAGCAGCGACACCCTGGCCGGAAGCCCCATCGCCGAGCGGGCTCAGGTCCCCAATATTTCTCCCACCGCGACCAATCCCCTGGTGACCCAGAACAAAAAGTTCGCGTTCCGGGCCTGCTTTGCCGACAACCTCCAGGGCAAGGTGGCGGCCCGCTATGCCAAAAACCATCTCAAGGTCAAGCGGGTGGCGATAATTATCGACCAGGCCCAGGACTACTGCGTAGGGCTGTCCCTCTATTTTATGCGGGAATTTAAGCGCCTGGGCGGGGAGATCGTCTCCTTGACCCACATTCAAACCGGCGATCAGGATTTCAGCGGGCAGATCGCGGCCATCAAGGCCAAAAAGCCGGAACTGATCTATGCCCCCAACTACTATGCCGAAGACGCCCTGCTGGCCCGGCAGTTGAAAAGTCTGGGGGTGAAAGTCCCCATCCTTACCGGCGATGGAGCCCAGGTGCCGGAGCTGATCACCCTGGGCGGGCCGGCGGTGAACGGTATGTATTTCACGGCCCACTTCCATCCGGACCAGGCCGCCGCTCCGCGGGCCCGGGAATTTATGCCGGCTTACAAAAAAGAATATAATAAGGAGTTGGGAGCCTTCGCGGCTTTGAGTGGGGACTCCTATTTCCTGCTGCTGGATGCCATCAGTCGGGCCAACTCTCTGGAAGGGCCCAAAATCGCCCAGGCCCTGGCCGCGACCCAAAATTTTCCCGGAGTCTCCGGCACCATCACCATGGATAAAAACCACAATCCCATCAAAGGCGTGGTGATCATCAAGGTGGAAAAGGGCAAATTTGTGTATCAGACCACGATTCAGCCATGAGA
>CAZLRL010000509.1:0-2290 GCA_964561645.1 uncultured Desulfobacterales bacterium | reverse complement strand
GGGGGGGGGGGGGGGGGGCCGGTAAAAGAGAGTTGGGGCGGTAATGTTCCAAGAAGGTGAGGACTCGCTGGTAGAAAGGCTCGGGTGCATAAAGCCGGTTTAGGAGGGTTTTGTAACCATCCAGCAAGCTCTGCCGATCCATCTTGGGTATGAAGTTAAGGCAGCCACTATTCATGGCGGTGTCCCCATCACTGTCTCCCAGAAGGCGTCCTTCTGACTCCAGGCGCCGATACAGGCGGGTGCCGGGGGGAGCGGTCAGCAGGTTGATCATCGCCGTGGGAATGGCAGCTTTTTCGATAAAATCCACCTGCTGGTCGAAGACGTTGGGGCCGTCCGAGTCAAAGCCCACGATGAAACCGCCACTGACCTCAATTCCATGGGCCTGGATAGTTAGGATGGCGTCCACCAGGTCCCGGTTAAGGTTTTGGCGCTTATTACATTCCTCTAACGAAACAGGGTCCGGGGTTTCGATCCCCAGGAATAGCCCCGCAAAACCCGCCTGGGCCATGAGAGGCAATACCTCCGGATCGTCCACCACTTCCAGGCTGGCTTGGGCAACGAACAGGAAGGGGTAGCCGTGTTCGGTTTGCCAGCGACTCACGGCTCGCAGGATGGCTTTGGCCTTGCCATGATGACAGATAAAATTGTCGTCTGCAAAGGTAATGTCCCTCCGCCACCCTGAGTCATAGAGGCCTTGGAGCTCGGCCACGACTTGTTCCGGTTCTTTGTAGCGGGGGAGGCGGCCATATTGCACGATGACATGGCAAAAGTCGCAGTCGTGGGGACAACCACGGCACACCTGAACCAGCATGTTCATATAGTGAGTATGGTCAAGAAGCTCCCAGGCTGGCACCGGGGAGCAGGCCAGTCTTGGAAATCTAAAAGCCCGATACTCCGGCAACGCCTTGCCCCGGGCTAAGTCGGCCAAGAAGATTGGCAAGAGCTCTTCCACTTCGCCGATAAAGAGGTGATCCACCGGCTCGAACTGCGCCTCCGGGGTGCTGAAATGGACTCCACCGGCGCAGACTTTGACTCCCGCAGCCCGGCAGCGCCGGATGACGGCGTCCGCCGAGGGAGACTGGACGGTCATGGCGCTCACAAAAGCCAGGTCAGCCCAGGCCAGGTGCCTCTCCGTCAGCGGCTCCACATTCAAATCCACCAGTTGCTTGTCCCAATCCGAGGGTAGCATGGCGGCCACGGTGAGGAGAGCCAGCGGCGGACCTAGAGCCTTGACCTTGAGGAACTTGATGGCATGCCGGAGGCTCCAGAAGGTCTCCGGAAACTCAGGGGCGATAAATAGTGCTTTCATCTGTTTTTGCGATGATTCGTGGATGGTGTTTAGGTAACGGTTATACTATCATAATTTCTAGCAATTCATCGTAAATCCTGCGTCTCTTAAAAAAGTTTTGGATAAAATGAGGCTACTCCAGTTTTTGGCATTTAGGTTTGACAACCTTCCTGCCTTTTCTTATCTTGAACCCCATAAGGGGGGAGGGATGTCTTCTCAGAAGAAACTTATCTTTTCCCGAGAAGCCATTGCGGCTCGGGTCAGTGAACTGGCGGCTCAAATCAACCGGGATTACGCCGGCCAGGACCTGCTGCTGGTGGGCATCCTCAAAGGCGCCTTCATTTTCCTGGCGGATCTGGCCCGGGCCCTGGAAGTCCCGGCGCAGGTGGACTTTGTCCGGCTCATGAGCTACGGCACGAGTACTGAAACCTCCGGGGAAGTACACATTACCAAGGACGTGGAACTGCCCGTCCGGGGCCGGCATGTCCTGATAGCGGAAGACATCGTCGATGCCGGTCTCACCCTGGACTTCCTGCTGGGGCATTTGGCCAGCCACAGGCCCGCGTCCCTCAAGATCTGCTGCCTCATTGACAAACGGGAACGGCGGCAGGTGGAGGTGCCTCTGGATTACGTGGGCTTTACCGTGCAAAAAGGCTTCCTGGTGGGCTACGGTCTGGACTGCGCCGAAAAATTCCGCACCTTGCCGGAAGTATATGAAGTTGTGGAGGCTGAAGGCGGGGCTGAGGGCCCAGAGGCCTGCCTCCACCCCCAAAAACCGACATGACTCGCCTAGCTGCCATTGATCTGGGAAGTCTGACGGTCCGCCTGGCGGTGGCGGAGGTGGAGGAACCGGGAAAGTTCCAGGTCATCCTGCACCGCCGCACCATCACCGGCCTGGGACGGGAGGTGGCGGAAACCGGCCGGCTTGGTCAGGCCGATCAGGACCGCACCCTGGAGGCCCTGCGGGGTTTTGCCCGGGAAATGGCCGGCCTCGAGGTGGCC
>CAZLRL010000508.1:0-2291 GCA_964561645.1 uncultured Desulfobacterales bacterium | reverse complement strand
CGGTCCTGGTACGACCGTCCTATGTTTTGGGCGGGCGGGCCATGCAGATCGTGGCGGACGACCAGACCCTCACCAGTTTTATGAATTGGGCTTTGGAGGCCTCTCCGGAGCACCCCATCCTCATCGACAAATTCCTGGAGGACGCCATCGAGGTGGACGTGGACGCGATCAGCGACGGCCGCGTCACCGTCATCGGCGGCATCATGGAGCACATCGAGGAGGCGGGCATCCATTCCGGGGACTCGGCCTGCGTGCTGCCGCCCTATTCTCTGGACCCGGAAATCCAGGCCGGCATCAAGGAGCAGACCAAGGCCCTGGCCCTGGAACTGGGCGTCATCGGCCTGTTGAACATCCAGTTTGCCGTGAAAGACGGCCGGGTCTATGTATTGGAGGTTAATCCCCGGGCCTCCCGCACCATCCCCTTTGTCAGCAAGGCCACCGGCGTTTCCCTGGCCAAGCTGGCCACCAAGGTGATGCTGGGGCATACCCTGGAGGAACTGGGTTTCACCGCCGAAATCGAGCCGCCTTATTTTGCCGTCAAAGAATCCGTTTTCCCCTTCCGCCGCTTCCCGGGCGTGGACCCCCGGCTGGGGCCGGAGATGCTGTCCACCGGCGAAGTCATGGGCATCGATGTGGACTTCAGCCTGGCCTATGCCAAGGCCCAGTTGGCCGCAGGCCAGGCTCTCCCCCTTGAAGGCGGGGTGCTCTTTTCCGTCAAGGACCCGGACAAGCCCCTGATGGCGCCCCTGGTCAAAGGTTTCCAGGACATGGGCTTTAAGGTTTTCGGCACCCGGGGCACCACGGCCTGCCTGGCTAAACACGGCGTCGAGGTGGAGGAAGTCTACAAGGTGCGGGAGGCCCGCCCCCACATCATCGACCGCATCAAAAACCGGGAAATTTCCCTGGTCATCAATACCCCCCGAGGCCGCCACACCCCGGCGGACTCCTATTCCATCCGTCGGGCCGCGCTGGAATACAACATTCCCTACACCACCACCCTGGCCGCGGCCAAAGCCACCCTCCAGGCCATCTGCACCCTTAAAAAGGACAAACTTGCCGTGAAGAGTTTGCAGGAGTATCATGAGATGTTAGGAGTTTGATAGTATGGTAGATGAACAAAGCATTCATATCTTGTCCGAGAGAATAGTCCAAGAATTCCATCCCCAGCGCATCATCCTGTTCGGCTCCTATGCCACGGGTCGGCCCACTCCGGATTCCGACGTCGATATTCTGGTGATCCTGCCCTTTGAAGGCAGAAACCTCACCAAATCCCTGGAAATTTTGAACCGCACCAACCCCCGGTTTCCTTTAGATCTCCTGGCCCGGACTCCAGAGGATACCGCCAAGCGCTATCGGGAAGGCGATCCCCTGATACGGGAAGCCCTGGACCACGGCAAGGTTCTGTATGAACGACACGGTTAAAGAATGGCTGGACAAGGCGGAAAAGGATTTCGCTACCGCCCGCCGGGAATTGGCCGCGCTGGAAGAACCGAATTATGATGCCGTTTGTTTCCACGCTCAGCAGAGTGTGGAAAAGTTAATGAAAGGCCTTTTAATTCATCTGAAAGTCATACCTACAAAAACCCACGATCTCGCCTATCTGAATCAGCTTTTGTCTCCCGTTTGCCCCGCATGGGACTGGCATGTAGAGGACTTGCGCTTTCTTACCAGAGCTGCCATGGCTTTCCGCTACCCTGGCGAAGCCGCTACCCGAGAAGACGCAGAACAAGCTTTTGCGATGGCTTCCCGCATTCGGGATAAGCTTTTGACTTTATTTAAAGAACAGGATTAATAAAGTATCAGGGTGGGCAGTGCCCACCCTACATAACTGGCCACTGATTACTGATCACTGGCTTCCTGCCCGCCCCCACCCCCCAAAATTTATGGTAATATGAAATAATTATGACCCCGAAACGACCGGTTTATCCGTTTGCGGCCCTGGTGGGCCAGGAATTGTTGAAAAAAGCCCTCATCCTCAACGCCATCAACCCCCTGTTGGGCGGGGTGCTGGTGCGGGGGGAGAAGGGCACGGCCAAATCCACCGCGGCCCGGGGGCTGGCGGAGCTGCTGCCGCCCATCCCCATGGTGGCCGGCTGTCCCTTTCAGTGTCATCCGGAGCAGGCGGAGCTCATGTGCGACGCGTGCCGGCAGCGGTTCGCCCAGGGCGAGGAGCTGCCGGTGCGCTCTCGGCCCATGCCGGTGGTGGACCTGCCGCTGGGCACCACCGAGGACCGGCTGCTGGGCACCATTGACCTGGAAAAGGCCATCAAGACCGGCGAAAAACATTTTGA
>CAZLRL010000507.1:0-2295 GCA_964561645.1 uncultured Desulfobacterales bacterium | reverse complement strand
AACTTGACAATGGTCATGTCCAGGAGACGCAGGGCGCCCAGTTGTTTGCCGTAGCGCAGCACCTGGCCCCTTTGCAAAAGAAAGCCGAAGAGGAGGCCGAAGAAGAGGCCGTGGAGAAGGATAGCCATGGTTACCTCCTTGCCGCGTAGAGCAGGTGGGCGACCACTATGCCGCCCACAAAGAAACAAACCACGGCCACAAAACCGCTGATTGCCAGCTGGAGCACACTGCTCAGCCCGTGGCCGCTGGGTCAGCCGCCGGCCAGGCGGGCCCCGAACATGGCCACCGCGCCGCCGGTGAAGGCGACGGCGTGGCGCAGGGGTTGGCTCTCGCCGAAGCGGGCCTGCCACATGGGAGGTACGGCCTCCCAGCGGAAGTCGTCAAAGAGCTTGGACGCGGCGTAGGCGCCGATCAAAAGGCCCAGGACGAACATCCATTGCCAGTCGATTTTGGGCGTCTTTGCCGCAAAATAGGCCAGGTCGGCCACATGTTCCGGGGCCACCAGGCTTTCCAACATGCCGGCGGTGCGCACAAAGCTGGTGGAGGCCCCGAAGAACTTGCCGGCCAGCCCCACGGATAACACCATGAGCAGACCGGTGAGGCCTCCGGCCAGATAAGGGCTCCAGCCTGGGGCAGATTTTTCAGGCATGATTTCCTCCGTTTGGCATGGATTGGTTGAGGCGACTTGGGCCGATGAGATAGTGCCTCAGGATGACGCTTCATAAGTTAAGTTTGGTTGGGGTGGAAAGCCAGAGCAGGCCACGAGAAAAAGGTGGGGAAGGGGAGCTTGGGCGGAAGGAAAAACAGGCGAGACGCCTCAGAATGACAAAAACAGCGCAGGCTAAAGCCTGCGGCTACAAGGTAAAAGAAGAATTCCGGTTCATTTTCTAAAAACCATGACACCCGCGGGACAGGGACCCGCTGGCGGTGGAGAACCTTCGAGCCGCTCAGGCCTCGGCGCCCGCCAGCAGGGCCTGGATTTCATCCCGGATCCGCTCCACCGGCAGGGCTCCAGCGAAGCGGCCCTTGCCGTTCAGATAGACCAGGGGCGGCGGGTAGGCCAGGGAGCATAACAGCTTGGTTTGGGGCAGCTCCCGGGCCTTCGGGTCCTGGAGGACATTGACGTATTCCACCCGCACCCGGCCGGGAAATTCTCTTTCCAGGGTCAGGGCCAGAGCCCGGGTCTGCATTTCCAGGCTGATTTTTTCCAAAGGATCGTGGTGGTGATGGGGACCCTGGCCAGGGCCGTGGTCGTGGCCGTGGTGATGGTCACACCCGCAGTCGCAGGCGCCGCGGCGGGCCGCGGGCGCGTCGTAGACGATGATTTCCACTAGATCGGTACCGGACATAAAACCTCCAGGCAAGGGGAGGCGATTCTCCTTGCCGCGGTATTGATTATATTGCCGGTTGCAGCACGCAGCATCTGGGATAGGAGGCCTGGGATCATAGATACCCGCCTTCCCGAGCCTGGCCCCGATTCTGTGGGCTTGATTTATCAAGCCCTGGGGGTGCCATGCATGGCGCCCCTGCGGCTGGGAGGGACGGGCAAGAGGCCCGTGCTACCGGAAAAGGAGAGGCGAGAGAGCCCGAGGAGACACCGGCGGGATGCCGGTGCTCCCGGGCTGGTGGTTCCTTGGCCCTGCCCTCCAAAAACTGTGCGCCACAGTCTCTATTTCCTTAAATTATAAAAAATTTTCGCGCCGAATGCCCGGGGACCCAAGATTTTTTGCCGGTTGGGTAAGTTCGAGGTTCAAGTAGATAATATAAATAAAATCGGATCCGCTAAGAAGCTATATTTTCCATAGCTTGGAGGATGACCGCAGCAAGACGCCAGGCTGATGGAAAAAATAGATGCACCCAAAAAACGAAACGAGAGCTGTGAACATGTATATTTTAGAATTATGGGGTGGAACCAAGCTTGTCTGCTTGCTTGTTTGACTTATCGCAACCGGTGACCAGATAGTAAGGTTCATGGTTATCATGCCTGGCAATGGGAAACCGGCTGTTCAAATTAGCCCCTCTCGCGGCCGAAGAGCTACTGGAATTGCAGCGATTGTTACGTGGCGAAAAGACCTCGGCCCCGGTTTTTCGGCGGTGCCGTCTCATCTGGCATCTGGCCGCGGGCTACAGCTTGGGGGAAGCAGCCAATTTGGCCGGCTTGCACTATACCAACGCCCATCTTTGGGTCAAACGGTTTCAAGAGGAGGGGCTGTCCCGGCTTTTGGGGCGACCTCGCTCCGGCGTACGGTCCAGCGCCGCCGACCCTCCGGTGCCTCCGAGCAGGCCAAGGCAATC
>CAZLRL010000506.1:0-2301 GCA_964561645.1 uncultured Desulfobacterales bacterium | reverse complement strand
ACGTGCACCACGGTGCCGCCGGCAAAGTCCAGCGCCCCCATGTTCTTCAGCCAACCGCCGTCGCCCCAGACCCAGTGACAGACCGGATCATAGACCAGGGTGGCCCACAGAAGGATGAACACCAGAAAAGAGCTGAATTTCAGGCGCTCGGCCCAGGCCCCGGTGATCAGTGCCGGGGTGATGATGGCAAACATGGCCTGGAAGATCATGAACGCGAAATGAGGCAGGCTGTCGGAGTAGGTGGCATACGGCTCGGCCCCGACGCCGTTTAAGCCGATCCAGTCCAGGGAGCCGACCAAGCCGCCGATATCGGGGCCAAAGGCCAGGGTGTAGCCGATGATGGCCCACTGGATGCCGATCACTCCCAGGAGGACGAAGTTTTGCATGATGGTGGCCAAAACGTTTTTGGACCGGGCCATGCCCGCGTAAAATAAAGCCAACCCCGGGGTCATGAGCATAACCAGGGCGGCGGAGATAAGGACAAAAGCGGTGTTGGCCGCATTCATGGTATGAAATCCTCCCTCACCAGAATTTGTCTTCTGTAAGGAGCAACTCTTGTGCCAGGAAAATTATTCTGTAATTTCTATAAGTTACTCTAATCAGCTCAAATTAATATTACATATTTGTCATTATTGGTTTTGGTATATTTACATTTATGTATTTTTTATCAAATTTTGACACGGAAGTTTGGATATTTTTTGACAAAGAAGTAGGTGGGCTTAAGAGAAGGGGACTTAGGGCAGGCGTGTCCGGTAAACTTATGGCATCCTCAGGCGGCTTCTGGAGCGACCAAAAATGTAGCCGCGAGGCTAAGCCTGCGCCAGCACAGGTTGAAAACCTGTGCCGCCAATATTCACTTTACACGAAAAGGTAGCGCCGGCGCCCCCGCCGGCGTCAAAACCGCCGCAGGCGGCGGTTCTACATTTTTTATCCTTGGAAAACTTTTCGGTCAGCATGACCTCTGAAAAGATGTGCCACCACGAGATTCTTGTCGCTTCGCCCTCAGAATGACAGGCATGGAGATACGCTCGGACAATCACCAAAATTTTTTACCGAAAACCGAAAACCGTTTTTATAACACCCGCAGCAAGGCGGCAATCACCCGGTCCTGGTCGGCCTCGGTCATGGCCGGATACAGGGGCAGGATGAGGCTGCGATCCTGCAGGTACTCGCTCACGGGCAGGGGGAAGCGCAGGGGCGTGTCCTGATACGCGGGTTCCCGGTGGGCGCACATGACTCCCCGGACGGTGCTGATCTGTTCCGCTTTCAGGGCTTCCATGACGGCCAGCCGGTCCCGGGGGCAGTCCGGGGTCAGGGTGACCCAGAAAGCCTGCCAGTTGCTCCGGGCGTACGGCGGTTCCTGGGGCAGGGCCAGCCAGGGGCGGTTGGCCAGCTGGTCCTGGTAGCGGCGGGCCAGGCGGCGCCGGGCCTCTATCAGGTGGGGCAGACGCTTCAACTGCTCCCGGCCGATGGCGGCCTGGATATCGGTCAGACGGTAGTTGTAGCCCACCTCCGGGTATTCCTCAAACACAATCCGGTCGGCCTGATGCCGCGCCGCGGTGGACAGACTCATGCTGTGGGTCCGCAGCTGGGCCAGGCGCTGAAGGAGCGCCGGGTCCGAACCGGTGATCATGCCGCCGTCCCCGGTGGTGATGATTTTCCGGGGATGAAAGGAGAAGGTGGCCAACACCCCCCGCGGCCGCCCGATGGGCTCCCAGGTGGCAGTAGTATTGGGGGAAGGGCCGGAGGACCTCGTGTACGGAACTTTTGGCCTTTTGGGTTCAAACGACTCGGCCCAAATCTCCGACCCGATGGCGCAGGCCGCGTCTTCGATGAGAAGGACGCGGTGTTCCCGGGCCAGGGGCACCAGGCGCGGCAGATCGCAGGGCATCCCCAGCTGGTGCGGGGCCAGGATGGCTCTGGTTTTGGGGGTGATGGCCGCGGGGACCAGGTCCGGGTTGATGTTGCCGGTCTGTTCTTCCACGTCCACGAACACCGGGGTGGCGCCCACGTAGCGCACCGCGTTGGCCGTGGCGATGAAGGAGTGGCTCACCGTGATCACTTCATCCCCGGGTCCGAGATCCAGAGCCATAAGGGCCAGGTGCAGGGCCGCGGTGCCGCTGGAGCAGGCCACCGCACCTGGGGCCCCCACTGCGGCGGCGAATTCCTGTTCAAACGCGGCCACCTCCGGGCCCATGACCACCCAGCCCGAGAGAATGACCCGCCGGGCCGCGGCGGCTTCTTCCTCCCCCAAGGTGGGTTTGGCTACGGGAATGGAGGCCGGCGGGCTACTCACAGGTG
>CAZLRL010000505.1:0-2303 GCA_964561645.1 uncultured Desulfobacterales bacterium | reverse complement strand
TGCTCCTTCCGGGTGAGAATGGTAATGTCGTGGCCTTGATCGGCCAAATTCCTGGAGAGAAAACTGCCTACAAAGCCGGTGCCGCCGGTCATGAAAATTTTCATGGTTCCCCCTTCATCATCTGGCGTAGGTCAGGATAAAGCTGGCAATCGTAAAGTAAGTCAGGGCCCCCAACACGTCAACCACAGTGCTGATAAAAGGCGCGGACACCATGGCCGGATCGAGCCCCAAGCGCTGGAAAACCAGGGGCCAGACGCTGCCGAAAAAAGTGGCCAGAGTGGAAATCAACCACAGGCTAAGTCCCACCGCCAGGGCCACCCACCAGTTGCCTTGCAGCCAAAAAGCCCACACAATGACAATGGCCCCCAGGAGAGCCCCCAGGAGCAGACCCACCCAGACCTCCCGCAGGATGAGGCGAAACGCGTTCTTGGTGGTGATTTCCTTCAACGCGATGCCGCGCACGAACACGGTGGAGGTCTGGGAGCCGATATTGCCGCCGCTGCCGGTGAGCAAAGGCACGAACGCGGCCAGCGCGATGACGGACTCCAGCAGACCGGAATAATGAATGATGATGTTGCCGGTGATGGTGTTGGCCACCAGCAGAAACAGCAGCCAGCCTAACCGATGGCCGGATACCACCATGATGCGGGATTTGAAGTAATTTTGTTCCGGAACTTCCAGCGCGCCCAGGCGGTAGATGTCTTCGGTGACCTCATCCTGAATAATGTCAATGACGTCGTCATGGGTGACAATGCCCACCAGGCGACCCTCCCGGTCCACCACCGGCAGGGCCAGGAGGTCGTATTTTTGCATTTTGTGGGCTACTTCTTCCTGATCGTCGTCCGTGTGGGCATAGATTATGTCCCGCTCCATGATGTCGGCTACCCGGGTCTCGGGGTCGGCCAGGACCAGTTGCCGAATGGAGACGATGCCGATGAGACGGCGTTGTTCATCAGTGACGTAGGAATAATAGATGGTTTCCTTGTCTAATCCCACCCGGCGAATTTTTTCCAGGGCCTGGCCCACAGTGAAGAAGCTTTTCAGGTCGATGTACTCCGGGGTCATGATGCGGCCGGCGGTGTTTTCGCCGTAACCCAGCAGCAAAGAGGTGGCCGCCCATTCTTCCGGAGTCAGCAACCCCACCAATTTTTTGGCGACCTTGGCGGGCAATTCTTCCAGCAGATAGGCCCGGTCGTCCGGCGACATGTGCTCCACGATTTCCCGCAGCTGCTCCTGCTTGAAGCTGCCCAATAATTCCTGCTGCTCCTCCAGGGGCAGGCTTTCGAAAACCTCCACCGCCTCTTGCTTCTCCAACAGGCGGAAAAGCAAGGCTCGTTCCGAAGGGGCAAATTCGGCAAAAATGTGGGCCAGGTCATTGGGATTCTTGGGAGCCAGAAGGGCCTTCAATTCCTGCCACTCGCGGTTCTCAAGGAGGTCCTTGACGGTCTGGACGAATTCCTCCATGGGTGCACCCGTTTTGATGGCGATTTTGATTTTCGATGCTTGAGTCAGAAGTGAGGATTAACGACCGCCGGTTTCTAAACCCGGTGAATCGGGCAGGCCGATCCGGGCGGTCACCCGGACACTCATGTCGGGGGTGGCCCCTGGTGGGCCGGACCTCCCAACCATAGCAATCTTGGCTAGTGATTTACTGGCCTCGGCCCAAAGGTGGGCCCGATGGAAAAGCGGACAGGCATTAAAGGACCCGGTCCCCCGGGAGGCGCCCCTCCAGCCGCCGGGACCGGGGGCAACCCCGTCAGAATCTATCAAAAAAACCGGCAGGTGGCAACGCCCGACGCTAACCTCCCGGCCCCAAAGATGAATCCCGGTCCTATTTGACAGCCACTTGTGGTATGAATAAGGTTTATCAATAAGTTTAAGCTGACATTTTTTCATGTGGTCCTGGACACAATAATTAAGTTATCCGAGCCTTACAAATGATTTCCCTTTCATCCCGGTTTTGCCAGCCTGTCTGGCAGACTCGGGAGGCGATAATCAAAGGACTCCGACCCTTATGAACCTGAGTAACCGACTCTTTGGTTTTATTTTGATTTTATTTCTGGTGGCTTGGTGCCTGGTTCCGGCCGGACCATCCGGGGCCCGGGAGAAAACGGGCCTGGATGCCGAATCCCTGCTGGGGGTGTTGACGGCAGGCGCCGCCAGCCTGGAGAAGGGGATTGCGGACGCCGGGACTGAGGCCGACAGGGTGCAACGGCAGGTTAAGCAGGCCGAAGCGAACCTGCAAGATTTGCGGGCTCAAATTGCCACCTTGAAGGCCTCCCAGGCCGCGGGCGATTTGCAGC
>CAZLRL010000504.1:0-2308 GCA_964561645.1 uncultured Desulfobacterales bacterium | reverse complement strand
CGCCCGAGGTGCATTCCACTTCCACCTCATAGTATTGGTCGTCCACAAAGACGTTGAAGGTCCGAAGACCCGGGCCTTTTTCGGGGGCGGGCTTTTCCAGGTTGTCGAGGTATTCTTTGACCTGCTGGAAGAGATTCTTCTGCTTAATGGTTAGATAAACATTGTCCTCCAGCTTCACCTGTTCCAGGGACTTGGCCTTGACCTCTTCGGGTACGGGCTCCAGGCCGTATTTCCACTTGAGGAAGCGTTTGCCCGTGGTGGGGTAGAGGGCGTAGATCAGCACGTCGCCGTCGTTTTTGGCCAGATCCTTGGTTTCTTCCACGGCCTTGTCCCATTCGGGTTCCAGGATTTCGCCGGGACGTTTGGTGGTGGGCTTTTCCCCCCGCTCGTAGCCCTTGAGGATGGTCTTCTGGACTTTTTTGTCCATGGGCGCCGGGGTTTTGCCGTAGAGACCGTAGGCCAGGCCTTTCACCTCGGCGGGGACCATTTCATAGCGCCCGAACAAGACATTCATCACCGCCTGGATGCCCACGATCTGGCTGGTGGGGGTGACCAGCGGCGGGTAGCCCAGCTCTTTTCTGGTCTGGGGCAGGTCCGCCATGACCTCGTGGATGCGGTCCAGGGCGTTGGCCTCCTTGAGCTGGTTGACCAGGTTGGAGTACATGCCGCCGGGAATCTGGTGCAGGAGCACGCCGGTGTCGATCTGGGCCATCTTGGAGGTGTCCAGCAGGTCCCGGTATTTCAGGGCCACCTTTTCCAGGTCATAGCCGATCTGGATGAGCTCGGCCAGGTCCATCTCGGATTCCCGCTCGGTCTGCTCCACCGCCACCAGGATGGGCTCAATGGCCGGCTGGGCCGTGCGCAGCGCGAAGGGCGACAGGCAGGTGTCCAGGATATCCACCCCCGCCTCGATGGCCTTGAGATAGCTCATGGAGCCCTGGCCGCTGGTGTAGTGGGTGTGAAACTCCACCGGGATCTTGAGGGTTTCCTTGAGGGCCTTGATGATGTGGTAGGCGTCGTTGGGGGACACCATGCCGGCCATGTCCTTCAACACAAAGGAGTCGGCGCCCATGTCCTCGGACTTTTTGGCAAAGTCCACGTAGTAGTCCAGGTTGAAGATGGGGCCGCCCATGCGCCGCTGGGTGAGGGAATAGCACACCGCGGCCTGGAAGTGGGCCATGAGGCCCGCCTTTTTGGCGTCCATGAGGGCCTTCACCGACACCTCCCAGTTGCGCTGGTCGTTCAGAGCGTCGAAGACCCGGAAGATGTCCACTCCGGCTTCGGCGGCGTAGCGCACGAAGCGGTAGGTGACATCGTCGGCGTAGTTGCGGTAGCCCACCAGGTTCTGGCCGCGCAAGAGCATCATGGTGGGGGTTTTCTTCAGGATGCCCTTGATGGTGCGGATGCGGTCCCAGGGGTCGTCCCCCAGGAAGCGGTGGGTGGTGTCGAAGGTGGCGCCGCCCCAGACCTCCAGGGCGAAGTAGCCCATCTGGTCCATGCGCTCCATGAAGGGGAAGATGTCTTCGCTGCGCATCCGGGTGGCCAGCAGGCTCTGGTGGCCGTCCCGAAACGTGGTGTCGGTAAATTTGATGGGGTTTTTTCCGGCCATGGGTTACTCCTTCGTCGTTAAGGCTGTAAGCTATGAGCTGTAAGCTATGAGCTTTAAGCTGTAAGCTATGGGCTTTATGATGCTGGAGACTTTTGCTTGTAAGCCTCAGTATTTTCTCTTTTCCGTTACCCTGACGGGGAAATCGAGCTTCTTGTTGAGCCTCGTGCAAAGCTAATATTTTAAAATGTAGCCGCAAGCTTGAGCTTGCGAAAAATACGCTCAGCGCAGGCTAAAGCCTGCGGCTACAGAATAAAAGAAATTATTTTGTTAAAGTGTCATTCTGAGGTAGCGAAGAATCTAATCTTTTCAATGATTCCAGATCCTTTCCCTTTTTCCAGGACGACAAAACTTTTTCTGCCAGACTTTCTTCTTTTGAGCTTAAAGCTTAAAGCTTATAGCTTACAGCTATCTCAACGCCCGGCGCTGCATGAGCTGCCGGGTCTGCATGGCCCACTGGCGGCCGCTTAGGCCCCAGAGATTGGCCGGCGGCGCGGGCAGAGGCGGCCCCGGGGGCGCAGCCTGGGCGGCCTGCCAGGCCTCCTCTTCCTGGAGATAGGCTTGCACCGCCCCGCTGATGGCGGCCATAATCTGTGGTTTAACCGGCATAGCCTCTCCTTGATCAGTTCAAGGTTCAAGGTTCAAAGTTCAAAGTTAAGGGCTCAAAACCCATAACCCGAAACCCGAAACCTAAACCGGGAT
>CAZLRL010000503.1:0-2323 GCA_964561645.1 uncultured Desulfobacterales bacterium | reverse complement strand
AGCCTGTGCCAGCGCAGGCTGAAGCCTGCGGCTACATTTTGCAAGAAGCTCTTTACTTTATTAATCTGGTCTTTTCGGATATAAAGTCTCGATTCGGAGAATCAAGGTGGGCAGTATTGTCGGGGAACCACCTATCCAATAAACCAGCGCAGGTTACTATCCAGACAGAACCAGGAGGTTACAACCTTACATGAAACTGGGAATTGTCGGCGCCGGCTACGTGGGCCTGGTGACCGCGGCGTGTTTCGCCGAAATGGGCAACGAAGTCATCTGCGTAGACGCGGACGCCGAAAAAATCAATGCACTCAAACACGGTCGCATACCCATTTATGAGCCCGGGCTGGAGGATTACGTCCGGCGCAATTTTGCCGAAAAACGCTTGTTTTTCACCACCGACCTCAATACCGCGGTGCAAAAGAGCCTGGTCATGTTCATTGCCGTGGGCACGCCCCAGGACAAGGACGGGTCCGCCGATCTCTCCGCAGTCCTGGCCGTCGCCCGGGACATCGGCAAGCACCTCGACGGCTTCAAGGTCATCGTGGAAAAATCCACCGTGCCGGTGGGCACCGCGGCCAAGGTGCGCCAGGTCATCAGGGAGGAATTGGCCGCCCGGGGCGTGGACCACGAGTTCGACGTGGTCTCCAACCCCGAGTTCCTCAAGGAAGGCACCGCAGTGGACGACTTCATGAAGCCGGACCGCATCGTGGTGGGCTGCGACGACGTGCGGGTGGCCGAACTCATGAAGGAACTGTACGCGCCTTTCGTGCGCACCCACCACCCCATCATCATCATGGACGTGGTGAGCGCCGAGCTCACCAAGTACGCGGCCAACGCCTTTTTGGCCACCAAAATTTCCTTTATCAACGAAATGGCCAATATCTGCGCCCTCACCGGGGCCAACATCGCCATGGTGCGCCAGGGCATCGGCTCCGACCCCCGGATCGGCCACCTGTTCCTGTTTCCGGGCCTGGGCTACGGCGGCTCCTGTTTCCCCAAGGACATGCAGGCCCTGATCCACACCGCCAAATCCCACGGTTACACGCCCCGCCTCCTGGACGCGGCCGAGGAGATCAATCAGGACCAGCGGGAAAAATTCGTGGATCTGGTGAAAACCTACTTTGACGGCAACCTTAAGGGCCGCACCCTGGCGGTCTGGGGGCTGTCCTTCAAGCCCGGCACCGACGACGTGCGGGAGGCCCCGGCCCTGACCGTCGTCTCCCGTCTGGCCGAGATGGGCGCTTCGATTCAGGCCTATGATCCCCAGGCCATGGGCACGGCCCGCCAGGAATTGGGGGAGATGCCCGAGGTTAATTACGCCGCCTCCGCGTACGAAGCCCTGGAGAACGCCGAGGCCCTTATCATCAGCACCGAGTGGACCAGCTTCCGGGAGCCGGACTATGAACGCATGAAGTCCCTGATGAAACAACCGGTGATCTTCGACGGCCGCAACCTCTATAACCCGGATAAAGTGGCCAAACACGGCTTTCAGTATTTCTACATCGGGCAGAAGATCGACACCTGATTCTGAAACGTTAAGTGGCCCCAAAGTCCTTTAATTTCCCCCCTTTGCTCAAGGGGGGTCAGGACAGTGCTATCAGGTGGGAAAACCGACCACCAGCGAATATCCTTGATTCATGCGCCCCTGTGATCGTGCCATGGACCACTGGACCGGATAGGCGCCGAGTAGTACTCCCTCTCCCCCCAGCGGGGGGAGAGGGCTGGGGTGAGGGGGGTGATATTTTTCAACCCCTCATCCTAACCCACTCCCCTTTCCAGGGGAGAGGGGATTTTATAGTCTATCCGAAACGTTAGTTGCGTAGGGTGGGTACTGCCCACCAAAATTCTTTGGACCTAAAAGTCTGTTTACGTTCCGCTAGACTTTCAATCTGAAGGAAATCCTGGTGGCACAGGTTTTCAACCTGTGCTGGCGCAGACTAAAGCCTTGCGGCTACATTTTTATTAGTTCTGACCCCCTGACGACTGCAAGAAACCTACCGGACACTACTGGGTCAGGGGGGATTTGTAAATATATCTTGATAGTTAGTCAATAAAGTAACAAAATAGGACTAATGACGGCCAAGCCTAAAAAATGGGGAGGGGGTCGGGGGACCAAAACCCCCACCCCCTCTTTTCATTCCGGCGAGCCCCCCGCCTGGGAGCGACTGCGTCAACTGGACCTGAACAAATTTTCCCGGGTGCGGGTGCTGGTGGCCGGGGATTTCATGCTGGACGAATACATCTGGGGGAAGGTGAGCCGCATCTCCCCCGAGGCCCCGGTCACCGTGGTGGAGGTGGAACGGGAGACCGCCACCCTGGGGGGCGC
>CAZLRL010000502.1:0-2326 GCA_964561645.1 uncultured Desulfobacterales bacterium | reverse complement strand
GTGAAGTAAAGAACCTGTTAATAATTATAAATTCTAAACCCTTAACATTTCTTTGCTAATATCAATCAACCAAATTTTGCCTGACTGCTAAAAATTCCTCCCTACTATTTCATACCTCTTCGATAGAGATTACAACACGTCGACAATAATCTTTTATCTTTCCGTTAAATCAACAACTTTAGCAAGAGAGGCCTAACTTCCTGGTCCATTCTGCAATTTCGGGGCCTGGTTGTCAATCCTCCTCGCCCGCGTTTTTATGCGGCACGGCTAACGGCATTCGGTACCGGCGCCTCGACGGCCTCTCCCCGCGGCCGGACTAAGGTGGTTTATTTGACAGGAGAATTATCTTCACCAAGGGGAAAGAGACAGCCGGAATGGGGGGAGGCACAAAAATTTTTCTCCACCAAGGAGATGGTGGACGAAGTGAATTTGGGACCCGGACATCAGCCGCCTTTTACAGCTCCTCGTCCCGGGCCTCGGGCTCCCAAAAACATTCAATAATCTTAACTTAAGTTCAGAAATGTTAATGCCCAAACCTCGGGCGGGAGGACAAATCTTCCGGAGGTGAAAAAGAAATTAGAGCTCCAGGGAGGTGAGGCCTTCCCGGATGGCGTACTTGGTGAGCTCGGCCAGACTCCGAATGCCCAGCTTATGGATGATCTGCTGACGATGAGTGTCCACAGTTTTAACACTGATTTCAAGCAGTTGGGCGATTTGGCTGGTACGCCGGCCCTCGGTCAGCAGTCGCAGTACCTCCCGCTCCCTGGCGGTGAGCACGGCAAAACTATTCTGGTTGGGGCTGGGATTAAGGTTGACGTAATCTTTCACCACCACTTCGGTTACCGAGGGGCACAGATAGGTTTTATTGGCCACCACCATGCGGATGGCCTGGATCAATTCCTCGAACGCGCAATCTTTTAGAACATACCCCCGGGCCCCGGACCTGAGCATATTGGTGACAAAACGCTGATCCGGGTACATGGAAAGGGCAATGATTTTCACATCCGGTAAGTCAGACAGTATCTGGCGGGTGGCTTCAATACCGTTTAAATCCGGCATCTTAATGTCCATCAGGATCACGTGAGGGGCGAGCTCTTTCGCCATTCTCACCGTGCTTGGCCCGTCCTCTGCCTCTCCCACCACCTGCATGTCAGGCTCCTTTTCCAACAGGACCCTGAGTCCCTGGCGTACAATCTGATGGTCATCGGCAATAACGATGCGAATGCTCACAATACATCTCCTTGTCGGTACCAAGCGGGATTTACTCGTTCTACCCCAGGCTGAGGCAGACCTCGTTCACTCGTTCACATTATTCATAGCAAAAAAAGTACCAAACCGTTTTCGTCTGGGAAGTCGGGGCGGGAAATGACCTGCAGAGAGCAACCAAGGGGGGGTCTTCCCCCTTAACTATCGGGACCAGTAGACCCTGACGAATTTGTTCATTTCGGACCACTTTCAAAAAGGCCCAATCCTCAAATATAATTTAAACTTTTTTTCACAAAAATCCACCTAAGATATTTCCCGATCCACAAACCTGGTAACGGTTTCTCTCTGACGTCCTTTTGCAGGCCATAAAAATGACGCCACCGATAAAGAAAGCTGGCCTCTTGGTTTTAGTTATGCTAAAGTTTGATTAATTTTCCTCAAAGGGACTCGGCTTGGATCCATCACCGGCATGGACCGAGACCGGAAGGAGGGAATCATGGGTTACCTTCCGAGTGCGCGCCGGGAGGTTTTTTTTTCTCAATCCTCTCGGGATGATCAACTTGCCACGGCATTGGACCAGATGCTGGGCGAGCTCAGCGGGGTGTTCTCCCGCCTGGCCCCGGAACTGGCCAAGACCTTCCTCAAAGAAGTGGAAGCCGCCCCCCGGATTTTTGGCTGCGCCGTGGGACGCTCCGGATTTATCCTCCGGGGCTTCCTCATGCGCCTCATGCATCTGGGGCTCTCCGTGTACGTGGTCGGGGAGACCATCACCCCCCGACTCCAACCCCAGGACCTGCTCATCGTCATCTCCGGCTCCGGAGAGACTGCCCAGCCCCGGGAAGTGCTGCGCCGGGCCAACGCCGTGGGCGCCCGCACCCTCGCCCTCACCGCGGACCGCGACTCCACCATCGCCCGGGAAGCCGACGTGATTATCCATATCCCCGGCACCACCAAGCTGACCCTGGCCCAGGAGCCCGACTCGATGCAGTGCCCCGGCAGCCTCTTCGAACAGGCCTGCTTCCTGTTCCTGGAGGGCGTGGTCCTCATCCTCTATAAAATTCGTTTGGGCCACAACCGCCAGGCCATGCTCGACCGCCACGCGGACGTGGAGTAGAGATGT
>CAZLRL010000501.1:0-2331 GCA_964561645.1 uncultured Desulfobacterales bacterium | reverse complement strand
GGACCGGTCAATGCGTCCAGCCCGTTCATAGAGGCTGGCGAGGTCCGAGTAGAGGTAGCCGGGGTATCCCTTGCGTCCGGGGATCTCGCCGCGGGCCGTCCCGACCTCGCGCAGGGACTCGCAGTAGTTGGTCATGTCCGTCAGGAGCACCAGGACGTGGAGGCCGTCGTCGAAGGCGAGGTGCTCGGCCAACGTCAAGGCGGTGCGCGGCGTCAGCAGCCGTTCGACGCTCGGCGCGTCGGCCAGGGAGAAGAACATAGCCGCCCGCGCCAGCGCCCCGGAGTCCTCGAAGTTGCGGATGAAGAAATCGGCGATGTCGTGCTTGATGCCCATGGCCGCAAAGACGATGGCAAACTCGCTCTTCTCTTCCAGCAACCGCGCCTGCCGGATGATCTGGGCGGCGATGCGATCGTGCGGCAGACCGTTGCCCGAGAAGATCGGCAACTTCTGTCCGCGCACCAAGGCGTTCATGCCGTCTATCGCCGACAGGCCCGTCTGGATGAACTCGCGCGGATACCGCCGGGCGTGAGGGTTGATGGGCAGGCCGTTGATGTCGCGCCGGTCGGTCGAGAGGGGCGCGGGTCCGCCGTCGGCCGGTCGGCCCAGGCCGTCGAAGATGCGGCTCAACAGGTCCTCGGACACCGGAAACATCAGGGGCCGGCCCGTGAAGCGCACCTGGGTCCTGGTGAGGCTCAGGCCCAGGGTGTCCCCGAAGAGCTCCACCACGGTTTCGTTCCGGCCCGCGGCGATGACCCGGCCCATCTTGCGCTCGCCGCGCTCCAGAATAATCTCCACGCTCTCGTCATAGCCCACCCCCTGCACCCCTTCCAGGACCAGGAGGGGCCCGGAGATGGATTTCAGGCTGAGATATTCCCGGGCGGAGGGGGTGTAGTCGGTAGCAATCATTAGTTCAAGGTTCAAGGTTCAAAGTCGGAAAGATTCACTCAATGTTGTTCACTTAACCGCCAGATAAGATGCAGCGTCCTTTTCTTGTCATTCTGAGTGAGCCGCAAGGCGACCGAAGAATCTCAAAATACGAGATGCTTCGCTTCGCTCAGCATGAAAAGAATACCATGTAAATGGCGCGGCGCTGATTCCCTCTCAAAACCCAGAAAATGTAGGGTGGGCACCGCCCACCAAATAATTATCTACACCACCAGTAAATGTAGGGCGGGCTCTGCCCGCCAATTACTAACCGTCTAATAGAACCTAATTGCCCTTAAGCGGCGCGAGGTTTCTTTAGAAATCCTTAGCATTTTTAATTTCTGTGCCGCCGAGCCTTTTCATCCTTCTGAAGTGGGCCGCTGGCTAAGGCGTACTTGCAAAAGTTCCCTTAAGCGCTCATATTCCGGTGGGGCGGCCGTCCCTGGCCGCCCATGGTACTGACGGGCACGGAGGCCCGCCCCACCGGAATTTTCCACGTAGGATGCGCACCGCGCACCATGGATATCCGGTCCCAAGAGTCTTGGGGTGCACAGGTGAGGACACCTGTGCCACCGGGCTTTTCGTGGTTTTGAGAAGCAACATGTAATTGCACAAATGTCTTCATGACCTTATCTATTTTTTTGTAGGGCGGCATTGCCCACTGATTTTTCTCAAAGCTCAAAGCTTATGGCTTATGGCTTAAAGCTTATCGCCAATAATGCAGGTGGGCCCTGCCCACCAAATAATTATCTACACCACCAGCCCCTCTAAGCGCGACGCCAGGTTTTCTTCCAATCGGTCAAATTCGTCCAACTGCTTTTCGGTCCACAGGGACTTCATCCACAGGAGGTCGGCCAACTCATCAATCTCCCGTATTTTATAGAAAGGCACCCCTCGACCCAGGACCTTCTGGGCCTGGTGATAGGTGTGCAAAATCACCTGGAGCATTTTCATCTGTTTGGCCGGCGGGCAAAACATGTCCTTGGCGTCGAACGCGCTTTGCTGCAAAAAGCCCTCCTTGAGCCAGCGGGCCACCTCCAGGGTCAGGCGGCGGGCATCGGGCAGGGCCTCTTCGCCGATGAGTTTGACGATGCGCTGGAGTTGGGCGTCTTCCTGCAGCAGGGCCAGGGTCTCCTCCCGCAGGGCCGGCCAGTCCGGGTCCACGTGCTCGGCCCACCAGGGGGCCACCGCGTCGGCGTATTCGCTGTAGCTGTCCGTGGGGTTGATGGCCGGGAAGGACCGGGCCGCGGCCAGCTCCTTGTCCAGGCCCCAGAAACAGCGCACGAAGCGCTTGGTGTGCTGGGTCACGGGTTCGGAAAAATCGCCGCCCGGGGGTGAGACCGCGCCGATGACCGAGACCGAACCCGCCCCGCCGGCCAGGGTGGTGACGCTCCCGGCCCGCTCGTA
>CAZLRL010000500.1:0-2331 GCA_964561645.1 uncultured Desulfobacterales bacterium | reverse complement strand
AAGAGATCGCCCACGGTGTCCACCAGCACCACCGGCGCCTGCCGGATGGCGGCGCCGCTTTTCAAGGCCTGCCAGGTCTGGAACCCGAGACCCCGCCGGTCCAGAAGCTCGCCTACGGCCGCGGCCCGCTCCGGGTGGCGGGGGGCCAGGATGAGCAGAAGAGAAGGGTAGGGGACCAAAAGAGCCTCATAAGCCGCGAGCACCACTTCTTCCTCCCCCGGATGGGTGGACGCGGCCAAAAACACCGGTTCCCCCTGGAGGCGGAGGGGCTCGATCAGGCCCGCAGGTGGATTACTTGAGGCGGACATGTCGCCGGAGGAGTGGCCGCTGGGCAGGGAAGGGGGGGTGGACGAGGCTAAATTCTCTCGTCGGGCCCAGAGGGCATCCACTTTCAGATTGCCGGTTAAAAATAATTTTGAGGCGGGAAGCCCGAGGGTTGACAGGCGGCGGTAGTCTTCCCGGGAACCGGCGGCAATAATTTCAAATATATTAATGAAATCAAAGAGATATTTTTGATAGCGGGCATAACGGCGGAAGGAGTCATCCGACAGGCGGGCGTTCATCAGGGCCAGGGATACGCCCCGACGCCGGGCCGCGGTCAGAAAATTGGGCCAGACTTCTGATTCCAGGGCTACAAAAACGTGTGGTTCCAAGGTGTTAAGCGCCTGATCCACGGCCCAGGGAAGGTCCAGGGGGAAATAGCACACCCGGGCCCCCAAGGAAGAAAAATGCTGACGGGCCACAGCCTGGCCGGTTTCCGTGCCGGTGGAGATGATGAGCGCGCTTTGGGGCAGAATTTTTTGCAACTCGGCCACCAGGGGCACCGCGGCCAGGATTTCCCCCACCGAGACGCCATGCATCCAGACGCGGGGGGAGCCCGGCGGAGGGGCAGGGGGGGCTTTGAGTCCCAGACGGGGCAGGAAACTTTCACCCTGACCCCGGGATTTCAGGTGGTAGTAATACAGGGGCCAGCCCAGGAGGCCGGCCAGCGAGGTGAAAGCCTTATATATGAATAATTTCATGTAATTATCGGTTATATTTAACAACTATTATCAAGATTAGAAATATTTTGCCAAACCCCGCCAAGGGCGCGAATTAGGGGTCCACAAAACATTCCTTGTCATAGTAATTAATTATTATAATATTAGGTACTTACAAGCTTTTATTAAGAATTGTTGTTAGATATTGTTCACTACTCCTTTGCGGCTGTGAAAATGGCGCTGCTGAATGGTTTTCATATGCTCATTCCTTCCTGTAGAGCTTGAGCCTTGTAGGGTGCGCACTGCGCACCAGCGTCTCGTGACAAAGGCAACTAAGCCGCAAACTGTAACCTGGCTCAATTACTTAGGTGGGCAGTGCCCACCCTATGAGAAAGCCAGCCTTTTTATCGTAATCTAATTAGCAAGTTAAGCACTATATTTAATAATTTTTATTAGATATTGTTCATTTTTTCAGCAGCGGGACAGCCAATCCTGGCGCACCTGCAGATAATCCTCCAAAATGCGGGCGTGGTCAAAGGCCAGCGGGCTGGGCAGCTTATCCGCAGAAAATATGTCCAATGATTTGGCGTCGCTGGCGGCCCGGGGAGTTCCCGCGGCGCAGGCCACGAAAACCATGGTGATGGTATGCTGCCGGGGGTCCCGCTGCGGATCGGAATAGGCATGCAACTGCCCCAACAGTTTCACCGTGAGCCCGGTCTCTTCTTTGGCCTCCCTGACCGCGGCCTCCTCCAGAGTTTCCCCGTAATCCACAAATCCTCCCGGCAAGGCCCAGCCGTGAGGAAATTTCTGCCTCTCTATTAGCACCAGCCCCTGGCCCTGAAGCTCGATGATAATGTCCACCGTGGGCACGGGATTGCGGTAGCGGGTAATTTCGTGGCCGCATTGGGGACAGGTTTCCGTGACTTTCATGTAAATTCGCCTTAGTTTACATAATATATATTATCAGACATTCTAGAATAGCTCTTTTTTCAGCACCCGTTTGAGGTCGGCATAATTTACTGACACCACCCGCCAGATTCCGTCCGGGGATCGGGACATGGTCAGACGCAGTTGGCCGTCTTGGGGAAAATTGAGGGTCACCCGGGCTTGGTCCCCTTGCTGGTCTATGTCCGCCATGGCCACCGCGGCTTCCAGGGCCAGGAAGTCCTCTGTGGTCAAGGTGTCCAGGTACTTGTTGATCAAACTCTGGAAGTTATTCTCGAAGGTTTCCAAAAGGCGCGGCAAGAGGTTCTGGGCGAACTTGCGCCCCATTTTCCAGCCCAGCTGGCTCAGATAATCTCCTTCGGGGATCTCCGGTGGTATGAGGTCCTGGCCGGTTTCCTGCATCAGG
>CAZLRL010000499.1:0-2331 GCA_964561645.1 uncultured Desulfobacterales bacterium | reverse complement strand
TGAGGTGATCGTGGAAAACGGAGGGGATATTTTCATGCACCTGGGTCGACCGGCGACCGTATCCCTGTTTGCGGGCCGTTCTCCTTTGAGCCACAAGCTGGGGCTGAAAATTCCCGCCGAGCCCGAGGCCTGGGGGGTGTGCACCTCCTCGGGCACGGTGGGCCATTCCCTGAGCCTGGGCCGGGCCGACGCCGCCTGTGTGGTGGCGGCCGACACCGCGCTGGCCGACGCCTGCGCCACCGCGCTGGGCAACCGGGTCACGGGCGCTGGGGACATCAATGCGGCCCTGGAGTGGGTCGGGGGCATCCCCGGGCTGACCGGCGCGCTGGTGGTGGTGGGGGAACATCTGGGGGCCTGGGGCCGGATCGAATTGGTGCCTTTGTGAGGGGGCTGTAAGCCTTAAGTTTCGAGTTTGGAGTTTTGAGAAAGAATCGGAGGCAGCTTTGCTCCCAACCAGGCACGGACGGGACGCTGGTGCCTCCGGGCTTGTCATAATTTTGAGAGAGCCACAGGCTCATGAGCGACTGCTTAAGGCCCAAGTCCTAGGGCGCGTCTTAGGCGCCATAAGGATGCCGAGCTTTGCAGGTTTTTTCATTTGTCTATGAGAACCCCGGGCTCATATGCAACCGGCAGAAATTCTCTCGCGGCATATTCCGGTGGGGCGGCCGTCCCTGGCCGCCCATTGTCCTGGCGGGCACGGAGGCCCGCCCTACCAAAATTTTCCTGTTCTCGCCGGAGCCTCAGAATCGGGTACGAGCGCTTAAAACCATGATGCTGCTGAACACGAAAACTCAAGAAGCAGTCTCACTAACAGACCATTTTATCGGTGGGCAGTGCCCACCCTACATTTTGTTTGCTTAAAGCTTAAGGCTCTCCTGAAACTCGAAACTAACTGCTAACTGCTGACTGCTACTCATTGTCAACCCCGGAATTATCGTGCTATGATGCTGGCAACCGCAGTCTGAGGGAGACTTCCTCATGGAAGAAACATATACCGGGAGGGAGAAGCTGGTCGGGTTCTTCCTTCTCTTTATTATAATTCTCACCATGGTTACCCTGCTGATCATCGCCCAGGGCAAGGGGTGGTTCCTGACTTACCGGACCTATCTCATTAAACTGGAGCAGGGCTATAACCTCCAGCAGGGCTCCCTGGTGAAGATGTTCAATACCGAAATCGGTAAAGTCACCGATATGCGCATCAAAAAGGAAAAAGGCCGCCCCCTCGTGGAGGTGACCATCAAGGTGCTGACCGATTACACCAATTTCATCCTGGAAAAATCCGTGGCTGAAGTGGTCAGCCCCTTCCCCCTCGGCAGCGAATATATTGAAATTACCCCGGGTCCCACCAATTATCCGCCTTTAAAGCAGTTCGGCACCATCCCGGTTCTGCCCCGGCAAAAACCCATCACCGACGCCATGGCCGACCTGGTCAACGAGCAGAATCTGCAGCGCATTCAGACCATCCTGACCAACCTGGCCACGCTGAGCGACCGGCTGAAGGTCCAGGAGAAGACCTGGCACGAGGCCGTGAAGCACGTGGACCGGGTAGCCCTGGCCCTGCTCAATTCCGAAGGGACTTTGGGCGACCTGCTGATGCGCCGGGATTTCGCCGAGCGTCTGAACCAGACCCTGGGGAATCTCGATCAGGTCCTGGATCAGGTCAATCAATTTGCCACCGGCCTGCAGCCCACCTCCCAGAATCTGGAGGTTCTGACCCGGAACCTCAACCGGGACGTGGTGACTTTGGGGAGTATCCTGGCGGACCTCAAGACCGCGTCCCCCGAGTTTCCCAAGCTGATGAAGTCGGCCACCGAGTTCAGCGAGGAAGGCACCGAAGCCATGGAAACCATCAAGTCCAATCCCCTGGTCCGCTTCGGAACCCGCAAGGAGAAAAAAGACCAATCCCTGCACGTGGAGCCCCGGCATGTCAGGTAGGGTCTGGATCGCTCTGCTCCTCGGCCTGGTAGTCCTGGCGGGCTGCGGCGGGCCCCGGTCTCCCTTCGTCAAGCAGCGGGAGAAGGTGGAAAAACACACGGATCGGGGCGACGAAATGTTCGACCAGGGGAAATTGCCTCAGGCCAGCCGGGAATTTGACCGGGCTCTGGCCCTGAGCCGGGGCATGGACTACCAGGTCGGGGTGGCCCGTCAGCTGAATAACCTGGGCGCGGTGGCCCTGGATCAAGGCAATCTGCCCCGGGCCCGGGAGCTTTTCACCCGGGCTTGGGAGGTGAACCGCAGCCAGGGAAATTGGGCCGAAGCCAGCACCAATCAGGCCAACCTGGCCACGGTGGCTCAGCAGGCCGGTGATCTGGCCGCGGTGAGGCTGCATCT
>CAZLRL010000498.1:0-2332 GCA_964561645.1 uncultured Desulfobacterales bacterium | reverse complement strand
GCTTTTGGGGCTGATTTCCCGGCAGATCGTGGAGAAGGGCATTTTCCACGGGCTCGGGAATCATCCCGTCAGGGACTACATGACCACCCCGGTGGCCACGGTGGGCCCGGAGGCCACCCTGGGGGAGATCCGGGACAAGCTGATGACCAGCAAGCAGCGGCTGCTGCCGGTGGTACAGGAGGATGAGATTGTCGGCATCATCAGCCGCAAGGACCTGCTGAATCTGCTCATCGACATCGGGGAGGAAACCGAGGAAAGCCAGTGGTCCCAGCCCCTGCGCAAGAAAAACATCGTCAGCATGATGCGGGAGCGCCTGCCCCAGAAGATCATCACCATTTTATCCCAGGTGGGGGAAGTGGCCGAGGAGCTGAACTTTCAGGCCTACGTGGTGGGGGGCTTTGTCCGGGACCTGTTCATCAAGCAAGAAAACCTGGACGTGGACCTGGTCATCGAAGGGGACGGCATTGCCTTTGCCAAGGCCTTCGCGTCCCGCTACGGCGCCCGGGCCCGGGTTTTTCAAAAATTCAAGACCGCGGTGCTCATTTTCCCGGACGGCTTCAAGGTGGACGTGGCCACGGCCCGCACCGAGTACTACGACGCGCCGGGCGCGCTGCCGGTGGTGGAATACAGCTCCATCAAGATGGACCTGTACCGCCGGGACTTTACCATCAACACGCTGGCCATCAAGCTCAATCCGGAGGATTTCGGTACCCTGCTGGACTTTTTCGGGGCCACCCGGGACCTGAAGGAGCGGCGCATCAGTGTGCTCCACAACCTGAGCTTCGTGGAGGACCCCACCCGGGTGTTTCGGGCCATTCGGTTTGAGCAGCGGTTTGGGTTCCGGATCAGCAAGCTCACCATCAACCTGATCCAGAACGCGGTGAAAAATAATTTTTTCGATCGCCTCTCCGGGGTGCGCCTGTTCCACGAACTGGAGCTCATCCTGCAGGAGGAAAACCCCATCCCGGCCATCGCCCGTCTGGCGGAAATGGACCTTTTGAAAGCCGTACATCACCGGCTGTGGTTCGACGAAGGCACCCGGGCCATGCTGGAGCGGGTCCAGGCGGTGCTGGCCTGGTTCGACCTGTCGTATCTGGAGGAAAAATTCGACCGCTGGCTGGTGTACTTCCTGGGGCTGGTGGAGCCTTTGACCACCGAGGAGATGAAGGAACTGATGGTGCGCTTCAAGCCGCCGCCCAAGGTGGCCGCGGCCATCGTGGAAGGCAAAGAGGTTGCGGACCAGGCCCTCCTGCAGCTTTTTCGCCTGGGGGAGCCCAGCCGCAGTCAGATTTACCATCTGCTGGCGTCCATCGGCACGGAATACCTGCTGTACATGATGGCCAAGTCCCGCCATGAGACCTCGAAAAAGGCCATCTCGCTCTATTTCACCCACCTCAAGCACTTGAAGCCCGAGCTCAGGGGGCGGGATCTGGTGGCCCTGGGATTTGAACCCGGACCCCAGATCAAGGAAATTTTGAACATGCTGCACGAGGCCAGATTGAACGAGGTGGTGCAGAGCAAGCGGGAGGAGCTGGATCTGGTCAAAAGGACCTACGGGCAGCAGATTGCTTCGTGAGAACGGTTGGCGGTTTTGTAGGGCGGGCGTCCCGCCCGCCATCTGGGTGCGCGGAGCGCACCCTACACATTTGGTGAAATCTATTTCTGCTTAAAAGTTCCTTTAGGGGTATATTCTGGTGGGGCGGCCGTCCCTGGCCGCCCACTGTCCTGGCGGGCACGGAGGCCCGCCCCGCCGGAATTTTTCAGGTTTTCGAGAAAGCCACACGATCAGGAAGGACCGTTAGCTTATAGGGCGGCCCCCGGCCGCCGCTATTAAACTGGTTGGCGGTTTTCAGTTTTCGGTAAAAGAATGAGGGCGGGCGTCCAGCCTGACATTTTGGCGCGCAGAGCGCACCCTATACTTTTCTTCCTGGTTCCCAAGCAGGAGCTTGGGAACGAGAAGAAATGCAGAACCGCCGCCCCGGCGGTCTCCACGCCGGCGAGGGCGCCGGCGCTACATATTCATAGAAAGAAAAGGGCTGGAAGGGCGGACCCGGGGGTCCGCCCCTTTAAATTGGTGGCAAATCGATAGGGAAGTGTTTAAAAGCCCGGGCCGTCAGTTCTTGCGGATATGCTCCCGGATGAATTTGGCGATATCGTTGGTGTCGGTGCCGGGGCCGAAAATCTCCGAGATGCCCGCATTTTTCAGGATCACCGATACTCCCGAACGTCGGCCCTTTTTGAAGACTTTACCCGGTCGTTTTATCAAGCCGACGATCTGATTGTTCTCCCCATATATGCGGCCGGGGAACAACCGGTCGAAAACATCAGCAGC
>CAZLRL010000497.1:0-2336 GCA_964561645.1 uncultured Desulfobacterales bacterium | reverse complement strand
AACAAGGGCCTGGCCGCCATCCGCCAGGCGCGGGAGGCCCGGGGCACCAACCTCCCCCTCATCGCCTCCCTGACCGTCATTTCCAAGGAAAATTATCGCCACCTCATCGATCTGTACGAAACCTTCCGGGACCGGGTGGACCTCTCGGTCTTTTACCTTTCCTGGTGGATCGATGAACAGGGCGCCCGGGCCCACGACCAGGACTTCAGCCGCCGCTTCGGCTTCCAGCCCCGCTGCCCCTGGGGCTGGCTCGGCGACTGGAAACCGGAGGACTACCAGGAACTGGACCGCCAGATCAAGCTCCTCCGGGAGCGCTCCACCCCCTGGTCCGCCCCGCCCGTGGTCTTCATCCCCGACCTCCAGGGGGTGGACAACCTGACCACCTACTACACCGACCACGCCGAACGCTTCGGCTACGATCAGTGCGTGTCCATCTACCAGGTGGTGGAGATCAACAGCAACGGCGACCTCTCCCCCTGCCGGGACTACCACGATTATGTGGTGGGCAACATCAAAGAGCAGACCATCACCGAGCTGTGGAATTCCGAGCCTTACAAAAAATTCCGCCGCAGCCTGGCCACCGAGGGCCTGATGCCCGTCTGTTCCCGCTGCTGCGGCCTGATGGGGTATTAGAACCTGGCGCCTTTGCGCCTTGGCGTGAGGCTTTCATTTCTGGCGCCTTGGCGCCTTTGCGTCTTGGCGTGAGGCACTAATTACCTTGCGCCTTTGCTTCTTCGCGTCTTGGCGTGAGGCAAGACGGGGGGTTTTTCAATTTCTAGCAAGGTGAAATCAAGGCAACCCGTCGCGGCCCCCGCCCGGGTGGTCTTCCTCCTGGAGGACCTGGAATACGGCGGCACCCAGCGCCAGGCCCTGGAGCTGGCCCGCCGCCTGGACCAAAGGCGCTTTCAGGTGGAGCTCTGGGTCATGAGGGCCGGCGACGACCTGGCCCCGGTGGCCCGGGACTACGGCCTGCCCGTGGTCTGGCTGGCCCGCTCCTCCTGGGTGGGCCCCGGAAGCCTCCTGGGCCTGGCCAAGCGCCTCCGCACCCACCCTCCGGATCTCCTCATGTGCCTCACCGTCATCCCCAACATCTGGGGTCGCCTGTGGGGCCGCCTGGCCCGGGTGCCGGTCATCGTGGGCAACTGCCGGGGCGGCGCCGCGCCCTGGCGCCAGCACGAGCGCTGGCTGTGGCCCTGCGCCCACCACCTGCTGTGCAACTCCGCCCTGCTCAAAGATTTTCTGGTCACCCGCTACCGGCTGCCCTCCCACCGGATAACCGTGGCTGTGAACGGCGTGGACACTGATTTTTTTCAACCCAGCCCCAACGGCCGGCCCCAGGGCCCGCCGGTGCTCCTGTCCGTGGCCCGCCTGGTGCCCGACAAGGACCACGACACCCTGCTTAAGGCTTTTGTCCTTTTATCTCAGGGCCACCCCGAGGCGCAACTCTGGCTGGTGGGTACCGGCCCTCGGCGCCAGGTTCTGGAACAAAAAGTTCAACGTCTGGGCCTGGCGGAGCGGGTGAAATTTATGCCGCCCGAACACGACGTGCGCTCCCTGTACCAAAAGGCTGATATTTTCGTCTTGAGCTCCCGGGCCGAGGCCCTGCCCAACGTCATCCTGGAGGCCATGGCCGCGGGGCTGCCGGTGGTGGCCACCCGGGTGGGGGGCGTGCCCGAAGCCGTGGTGCCCGAAGCCACCGGCCTGCTGGTGGACCCCGGAGACAACGCCGCCCTGGCCGCGGCCCTGGCCCGCCTGTTGGACGACCCCAAGACCCGCCGCGCCCTGGGCCGCGCCGCGCGCCAACGGGTCCTGGACCATTTTTCCTTCCCGGCCATGGTCAGCCGCCACCAGGAACTTTGGTCCCGCCTCCTCTGGGGCGAGGCCTGAACGGGACCACCGGCGTCCCGAGGGTTGAACGGGAGCACAGGCGTCCCGCCTGTGTTAGTTAAGTAGCCGCGTCTCACGCGCCAAATCATGCTCCGGGACAAAAAGAAAAAAACCTGGTGGCACAGGTTTTCAACCTGTGCCGATGCAGGGGGCAAAATTAAAGCTGGGGCTACTTATTTCTCTTCCCCGGGCAGGCGGTTGAAAAACTTCCGCCACCAGGCGATAGTGAGATAACCAATACCACTTACAGCCCTCGGGCGAAGCCCATTCCCCCTTTAAGGGGTTGGGGAAGAAGGGGCTCCGGGGGAGGGGGCAGGGGTTTTCAGTTTTTAAGGGCAATAGGCAAAAAGGGGAAAAGGCGAAAGTTTGCGAACCTGGTCAAAATTTTCTTTTCGCCTCTGTGCCCTTTCACCTTTTTCCTGATTTTCAATTGCCCTGGCCCCCCCGAG
>CAZLRL010000496.1:0-2364 GCA_964561645.1 uncultured Desulfobacterales bacterium | reverse complement strand
CCAAATACCGCTGGCAGGTGGGCACCGAGGCGGGCCTGGAATTCCTGGACCTGGAACTCGTCGTGGAAGAGGATTTTTTCTCTGATGAAATCAAGGCCCTGGAAGGGCTCTGCCGCCGGGTGAGCCGCCACTTCCAGGATCACCTGGGCATCCACACCCGGCTGACGCTGAAGGAATTGGGGGAGGGGTGAAAGGGCAAACAGAATTTTGAATCCAGCCCCGTAGCATATCTCGTTCCCAAGCTGAGCTTGTGAACATCCTATTTCACCCAAGCTCAGCTTGACCATAAATTACGTGCCCAAGTTTAACTTGGGCACGAGGATGGTGTGCGGTGCGCCCCCTGCATGACTTTGAACCTTGAACTTTTCTTTTAAATTGGACGTGAAAGTTTTCATTTACCTCCCGCTAAAAATATCCTAATATACACAGATTATTTTTCACAACCGAACTTCCGGGACAAACCTCGGTTGCTTTAACCCTTACCCCAAATAGGAGGAGATCTATGGCCAGGATAGGAAAAATCATCGCAATTCTTTGCACCATCGTATTTTTAGCGGCCAGCTTAAGCTTCGCCGCCGAACCCGCCAAGATCGGCTCGGTGCTCAGGCTGTCCATCGGTGCCGAACACGGCATTCCCGCCAAGCGCGGGGTGCAGATGGCAGTGGATGAGTTTAACGCCGCCGGCGGCCTCGACGGCCAAAAGGTGGAGGTCATCTTCGAGGACGAAAAGGACTCGCCCACTGCCGCGGTAAACGCGGTCAAAAAGCTCATCGACGTGGACAGGGTGGTGGCCCTGGTGGGCCCCATGACCTCGGGGGCTACCCTGGCGTCCTATAAATTGGCGGATGAGGCCAAGGTGGTGTTCATCACTCCCACCGCCACCTCCCCCAAGGTAAGCGGCGCCAGCCCCTATCTCTTCCGGGGCTGCTCCCGCATCGACACCCAGGCCAAGGCCCTGACGGAATATGTGGCCAAGACCTACAAGCCCAAGACCGTGGCCATTTTTTATTCCAACGAACCCTATGGCAAAGGCTGCGCCACGGTTTTTGGGGCTGAATTCGAAAAGCTGGGTATTAAGAAAGTGGCGGAAGAGTCCTTCAACCGGGGCGACCGGGATTTCAAGGCCCAGCTGACCAAAATCAAGGCGGCCAAGCCCGACATCCTGTTTATCCCGGGTTACACTCCGGAAACCGCGCCGGCTGCGGCCCAGGCCCGGCAGTTGGGTATGAAGCAGCGCATTATCGGAGTTTATGGCGACATGGACCCCGAGTACGCCAAGTTGGCCGGCAAGGCCGCGGAAGGCCACCTCATCGCGGGGGAATACGATGAAAATTATGACACCCCCAAGAATAAAAAATTTCGGGAAAATTACTACAAACAGGCCAAGGAAGCCAACGAACCGGTGAACATCATGTTCGCCGCCCTGCTGTACGACGCCACCGGCCTCGCCCTGGAAGGCATGAAGAAAAACGGGCCCACCAGCGAGGACATCAAGAAATTCCTGAATGAGGTGAAGGATTTCGACGGTGTCACCGGCAAGCTGTCCTTTGACAAAAACAACGACGTCGTCCGCAGCGGCACTGCGTCCGGCGTTTACCTGTTTGAAATCAAAGACGGCAAATATGTGCAGGTGAAATAAGGCAGGATAATAACGGGGTCAAAAAGAACGGCCGCAGGCGGGCTGGTGAGCTGCGCCTGCGGCCGGCATTTTTTAAGGGCAATTATAGGGGGTAAATAGCGGCACTGCGGCCTCTACCCTCCTGCCACCGATTTTTCCTCAGGTCATCGGGGCTTGAGACTTGCCTCTACTTACTTTTCCACCAACATAATTTTGTGGTTGATCAGATTGAGGCTGTGGATCGCGGCCTTGACCACTTTCTGTTCGCCGAAAATGCTCACCAGGCGCAGATCGTCCCCCTCGGGCTCGATTTTGTCCACTTCCGTCATGAGCAGCTCTTCCTGACCGTCCTTCAGCCAATAAGCATTTGCTTCACACATGGCGCAGGTACTCCTTTAGGCGTTCGCTGATAATTTTGTCCACCAGGTGGGGCAGAGGCTCCGGCACCTGACCGGCAATCTCCACCCGTTCCTGGGTCAGGGGCAACAGCAATTTGGGGGCCGGGGAGGAGGAAATGGCTTCCGCCATGCGGGGGGTCAGTTCTCCCATCATGGAGTTGGCCAGCACGATGGAAAGGGGCCCCAGAATCACATCCACCGTGGGCACGGTGCGCACGATGGCGTTCTCGCCGCTGGCCCCGCGGTTGGCCCGGGCCTTCATCATCTGAGACGTAGCCACCGCGTTGGTGCCCAGCGCGATGACCTCGTGCTCCTCATGGTATACTTCCTTGAGGCGTTTTATAAGGG
>CAZLRL010000495.1:0-2366 GCA_964561645.1 uncultured Desulfobacterales bacterium | reverse complement strand
ACCCCGCTGATCACGGTCTCCCCGTCGGCGAACGCAGCCAGCACCGCCAGAGTAGGGACCAGATCAGGCATGGCGGACATGTCCATGTGAATGCCCCGCAGGGGGCCGCCCTCCACGGTGAGGCCTTGAGGGGAGGAAGTGAGATGACAACCCATGCGGGCCAGGACCGATAAGAAGTCGATATCCCCCTGGACCGACTCCAGGTCCAGGTTGGCCACGGTCACCCGGCCGCCGGTCAGGGCCGCCGCGGCCCAGAAATACGAGGCGCTGGACGCGTCTCCTTCGATGTCATACTGACGGCTCCGGTAGCTCTGGCCGCCGGGCAGGACAAAGCGACGGTAAGCTTCCCGGGCGAAGGTGATCCCAAAGGCCGTGAGCACCGACAGGGTAATGTCCACATACGGGCGGGACACCAACTCACCGGTGATCTCGACTTCCACCCCCTGCGCGGCTAAAGGCCCGATCAAGAGCAGGGCGGAGGGATATTGGCTGCTCACCGCGCCGGAAAGCCTGGTTTTGCCACCTGTAAAACTGCCTCCCGCCACCAGGACCGGGGGGCAGTTGTTGCCTTTTTCCGCGGTGGCCTGAATCCCCAGATCCCGCAGGGCCTCCAGAAGTTCCCCCATGGGCCGCTCGCACAGGCGCGGCGTGCCGGTGAGGCGGTAGCTTCCCTGTCCCAGTCCCGCCACCGCGCTAAGAAAGCGCATGGAAGTGCCGGAATTGCCCAGGAAGATGGGGTCGGACAGCGGTTGCAGGCGTCCCCCGGTGCCCCGGACCCGGACCGTGTGGCCCTGCCAGTCGAGGTCCGCTCCCAGGCTGACCAGGGCCCGGGCGGTGATCTCGGTGTCTTCGGCCTTGAGCGCGTTGGCCAACAGGCTTTCTCCCGGGGCCAGGGCCGCGGCGATCAGGGCCCGGTGGGTATAGCTCTTGGAGCCGGGCAGGGTGAGGATGGCCTCGATTTTATCCTTGACTGGAATTTTCCGAGATTTCACGCCGTCTCTGACTTCCCTTGCGATAGCTTAGTCCATGATTTTATAGAAATATAGGTAGTTAGACCTCTGCGAAAATCGCTTTTCAAACCAAAAATTCTCTCAATAACCCAAGATCTGGTAGAGCAGGCGCCCTCGCCTGCAAAAATACAGCCTTGGGCGGCTGTTCTACATGATTTTCGCAGAGATCTCGTAGTGGCTGAACCCTTGCCAGAAAATGTAGCCGCAGGCTTCACCCTGCGCAAAAAACTATTTGTTTGGGAGTGGCACCTCAATTTAAAGGTTGCGGCTGAAGAACAATTTTTCAGCGGAAGGCGGGATGCGCTTCGCTTTCCCGCCCTACGGGTTCTGGGGGTTCTTCGTTGATTGAATCTCCGTATCATAGAGAATCATAAGCCGCCCGGGCCATGACCTCCACCGGCGCGGGCCGCCCGGTCCAGAGCTCGAACTGGGCCGCGCCCTGATGGATGAGCATCCGCAAGCCGTCAATCACCTGGCAGCCCCGGCTCCGGGCCTCCTTCAGGAGTCTGGTTTCCAGGGGGCGGTAGACGATATCCATGACTACCTCATATCGGGAAAGGAGCTCCGGGTCAATGGGGATGGCGTCTACTTGCGGTTCCATACCCACCGGGGTGGCATTGATTAGGACCTGGGCCGAATACTGCTCCAGGTAATCGGGCGCCACCACTTCCACCCACAACTGACGGGACAGGGCCAGGGCTTTGGTCATGTCCACATCGGTAACCGCCACCTGCCCGCCCTGTTCCTGGATGGCGAAGGCAATGGCCCGGGCGGCGCCGCCGGCGCCGAGAATCAGGCCGCGTTTCCCGGCGATCTCCGTCTTTTCTTCCAGGGCCTGAAGCGCGCCCTGCCAGTCGGTGTTGTAGCCTGTCAGGCGCCCCTCCCGGTTCACCACGGTGTTCACGGCTCCCATCCGGGCCGCCTGGGGGTCTACTTCATCCAAAAGGGCAATGATGTCTTCTTTGAACGGGATGGTAACACTGGCGCCACGGATATCAAGCCCCCGCAGGCCCGCCACCGCCTGGATCAGATCCGTCACCGGGAAGGCCACATACACGGCGTTTAAGCCCACTTCCCGGAACGCGGCGTTATGCATGGCCGGGGACAGGGAGTGGGCCACCGGCTGGCCCAGGATGCCGTAGACTCGGGTTTTGCCGTCGATGTTTGAGCAGCAGTCAGTCATTTATTTAGCAGTTCCTCATGGACTTGCGGCCCACCCATAAATTATGAAAAGGCAGGTAGGGCGGGCGTCCCCGCCCGCCAACGGCCACGTTTTTGGCGCGTAAGACGCGCCCTACGGCAAAACTTTCCAGAGCAGTCAGCATTCAGCATTTATACCAAGTTGCTGTCAGAGGG
>CAZLRL010000494.1:0-2367 GCA_964561645.1 uncultured Desulfobacterales bacterium | reverse complement strand
CATTGTCCCCAACCACATGGCCATGAGCCACGACAATCCCTGGTGGCTGGATGTGTTGGAGAACGGCCCGGCCTCGCCTTTTGCGGTGTTTTTTGACGTGGACTGGCGTCCGTCCAACCCTCTTTTGGAAGGCCGGGTGCTCCTGCCCATCCTGGGCGCGCCCTACAACGAGGTCCTGGAAAACCAGGAAATCTGGCTGGGCCTGGATGCCGGCGGCCTGGCGGTGCATTATTACGAGCACCAATTCCCCCTGGACCCCAAAACCTACCGGGTCATTCTCACCCAGGGGTTGGAGGCTTTCATCGAGACCTGGGGCACCGAAGACGCGACGGTGTCGACGCTCCTGGACCTCGTCACCCTGACGGAGAACCTGCCGCCCCGCACTGTCACCAGCAAAAAGAAGCTCAGGGAAAGAAACCGGCAGAAGGATATCCTCAAGAAAAATCTCTGGATCTGGTATCGGGATCATCCGGTGGCCAAAGAGCATATCGACAACATCCTCACCCTGTTCAACGGCCGCCGGGGAGAGCCGGAGAGCTTCGATCTCCTGGATCATCTGCTGGGCCTCCAGGCCTATCGTTTGGCCCACTGGCGGGTGGCCCAGGACCTGATCAACTACCGGCGCTTTTTCAGCATCAACGACCTTGTCGGGCTCAGGGTGGAAGACCCCCAGGTGTTCGAGGCCAGCCATGACCTGCTGGTCAACCTGGCCCGGGACGGCCGCATCACCGGGCTGAGGATCGATCACATCGACGGGCTCTACGATCCCCAGGAATACCTGGAGCGCTTACGAAAAACCCTGGCCCGGGCCACCGGCGCTCCCCCTGGCCAGGACCCCTACTATGTGGTGGTGGAAAAAATCCTCGAGCACCGGGAAAACCTGCCCGCTTCCTGGCCGGTGGCCGGCACCACGGGGTACGATTTTTTGACCATGGTGGACGGCCTGTTCGTGGACGCCCAGGGGCTCGGCGCCCTGGGGGAGATTTACACCCGGTTCTGCGGCTTCAGTATCAAACTTGCCGACGTGGTCTATGACAAAAAGAAGCTCATCATGGCCAGCCTCTTCGGCGGCGAGGTGGAAAATCTGGGTTATTACCTCTCGCTGCTGGGGGATCAGGACCGGTCCGCCCGGGATATCTCCCGCAAGGATTTGGTTCAGGCTTTGTTCGAGTTGACCGCGTGTCTGCCGGTGTACCGGACTTATATAAGCAATTTCAGCCTGGCGGGACATGACCGGGAGGTCCTGGACCAGGCCTTGGCGGAGGTGCGCCGCCGCCGACCCGATCTCAACCCCGCGGCCCTGGATTTTTTGCAGCGGGTGCTGTTTCTGCAGACCCCGCCGACCCTGAGCTCGGAGCAAAAAAAAGAGTGGCTCAACTTTGTCATGCGCTGGCAGCAGTTCACCGGCCCCATCATGGCCAAGGGGCAGGAAGACACCGCGTTTTATATCTATAACCCCTTGATTTCCCTGAATGAAGTGGGAAGCTGCTTTGAAGCCATCGAACCCGCGGCCTTTCACGAGTTCAACCGGCAAAGGCAACAAGAGTGGCCTTTCACTCTGAACGCCACCTCCACCCACGATACCAAACGGAGCGAAGACGTGCGCCTGCGCCTCCACGTGCTCTCGGAAATGCCCGAAGAGTGGGAGGAGGGGCTGAAGCTGTGGAGCGCCTGGAACCAGGGGCACAAACGAGAGGTGGACGGGCTCAGGGTGCCGGACGCGTCCGAGGAAGTACTCCTGTACCAGACCATCCTGGGGGCCTGGCCGCTGGAGCCGGAGGAATTCCCGGCATTCAAGAACCGGCTGCGGGAATTCCTCATCAAGGCGGCCCGGGAAGCCAAGGTGCACACCCGCTGGATCTCTCCCAACCTGGAGCATGAACAGGCCCTGGAAGGCTTTTTGGAGGCCATCCTGCGGGAAGGGGAGGACAACGCCTTTTTGCAGGACATGCATAAGTTTCAGGCTCGCCTGGCTTTTTGGGGGGCGCTGAATTCTTTGTCCCAGGTCCTGCTCAAGATCACCTCACCCGGGGTGCCGGATTTTTACCAGGGCACCGAGATCTGGAATTTGTGCCTGGTGGACCCGGACAATCGCCGGCCGGTGGATTTCCACCAGCGGGCCGAGCTGCTGAAATATTTGAAAAAGCTGGAGAAAAAAGGCAGTCGAGCCCTGGTGAACGAGCTTTGGGCCCATTGGCAGAACGGGGCCCTGAAACTTTTTGTTACTTACAAGGCTCTGAATTTCCGCCGCGAGCAGGCGGACCTTTTCCTGCAGGGCGACTATCTGCCCCTCAGCGCGGCCGGGGAGCGGGAAGCCCACCTGGTGGCCCTGGCCCGGCGGCACGACACCCGGTGGGCCCTGGCGGT
>CAZLRL010000493.1:0-2368 GCA_964561645.1 uncultured Desulfobacterales bacterium | reverse complement strand
TACCTGGCCCCCAACGTCACCATTATGGAACGCTGTCGGGTGGGCGCCCGGGTTTTGATTCACAGCGGTGCGGTCATCGGCGCGGACGGCTTCGGCTTTATTCCCACCCCCGAGGGCCAGGTGAAGATTCCCCAACTGGGGATCGTGGTCATCGAAGACGAGGTGGAAATCGGCGCCAACGTCACCATTGACCGGGCCGCGCTCGGGGAGACCCGGGTGGGTCGGGGCGTCAAAATCGACAATCTGGTCCAGGTGGCCCACAACGTCACCCTGGGCGGCCACACCGTGATCGCGGCCCAGGCAGGGATCGCGGGGTCCACCAAGATCGGCCAATGGGCGGCCCTGGGAGGACAGGCGGGACTGATCGGCCACATCGAGGTGGGCGACCGGGCCCAGATCGCGGCCCAAGCCGGGGTCACCAATTCGGTGCCGCCCGGAGAGGTGCTGCTGGGCACCCCGGCCTGGCCCATCAAGGAGACCCGCCGCATCTGGGCCGCGTGGCACACCCTCCCCGAACTTTACCGCCGGGTAAGAAAAATGGAACAGCAATTGGCCACCCTCCTGGAAAGGAAAGCAGAATCATGACCCAGCCCCCCAGCCTGGAGGAAATCAGACGGGTCCTGCCGCACCGCTACCCCTTTCTCCTGGTGGACCGCATCCTGAGCCTGGAGCTGGGCCAACACATCGTGGGTCTCAAGAATGTCACGGTCAATGAGCCTTTCTTTGTCGGCCATTTTCCCCACAACCCCATCATGCCCGGGGTTCTGATTATCGAGGCCATGGCCCAGGTGGCCGGCATTCTGGCCCTGTTGACCAATCCGGAAAATCTGGGCAACCAGAATCTCTATCTCATGTCCCTGGACAAGGTGCGCTTTCGGCGGCCGGTGGTGCCGGGGGACCAGCTCATTTTAGACCTCACGGTTATCCGGGGCGGCAGGAAGTTCTTCAAAATGGCGGGCAAGGCCACGGTGGACGACAACCTGGTGGCGGAAGCGGAGCTCATGGCCATGGTCGGCAAAGAAGAGGATTAACATGGCAGACATTCACCCCACGGCCATTGTGGATCCCGCCGCCGAACTGGCCGAGGGGGTCACCGTCGGGGCCTACAGCATCATCGGCGGACAGGTGGTGGTAGGACCGGAGACCGAAATCGGCCCCCACGTGGTCATCAAGGAATACACCACCATCGGGGCCCGCTGCCGCATTTTTCAATTCGCCGCGTTGGGGGAAATCCCCCAGGACCTGAAGTTCGCCGGCGAGGTCAGCCGCCTGGACATCGGCGACGACAACACGGTCCGGGAATTCGCCACCATGCACCGGGGCACCAGCGGCGGGGGCGGCGTCACCCGGGTGGGGAACGGCAACCTGTTCATGGCCTATACCCACGTGGCCCACGACTGCACCATCGGGGACGGGGTGGTCATGAGCAACGCCGCCAGCCTGGCCGGACACATCACCGTGGAAGACCGGGCCATCCTGGGGGGCTTTGTGGTGGTGCATCAATTTTGCCGCCTCGGCCGCCACGCCTTTATCGGCGGGGCCTCCGCGGTGACCCGGGACGTGCCGCCCTACAGCATGGCGGTGGGCAACCGGGCCAAACTGGTGGGCCTCAATCTGGTGGGCCTGAAGCGCAGCGGCTTTGCCGACGCCACCATCCAATCCCTCCGCCAGGCCTATGAACTTCTCTTCACTTCCGGACTGAACCTCAAGGAAGCCGTGGCCCAGGTCCGGGAGGACGTCTCCCAAACTCCCGAAATCCAGCACCTCCTCCGGTTCGTGGAGGGCTCCGAGCGGGGCCTGGTGCCCGTGGATGCCAGAGAAAATCGGTCTTATCGCGGGTAAGGGGCAATTTCCCCTGCTGTTCGCCCGGGCGGCCCGGCGCCAGGGGCTGGAAGTGGTGGCTGTGGCCCACCAGGGGGAAACCGACCCGGCCCTGGAATCCCTGGCCCATCAGTGCCAGTGGATTTTCGTGGGCCAGTTGGGAAAGCTCATCCGCACCTTCAAAAAGGCCGGAGTGTCCCGGGCGGTCATGGCCGGGGGTCTCTCCCGGGGCCGCCTGTTCCGGGATTTCAGGCCCGACCTCAAGGCCCTCAACCTGGTGCGCCGGGTGGGCGCGGGCCACGACGACCGCCTGCTCCGGGGCGTGGCCGGGGAACTGGAAAAGGCCGGCATCACCATCATTTCTCCCCTGATTTACCTGCAAGACCTGCTGGCGCCAGAGGGCTCCTGGAGCCGCCGCCGGCCCTCCCCTCAAGAAAGGCAGGATATTGCTTTCGGTTTTAAAATCGCCCAGGCGGTGGGCCGTCTGGACCTGGGCCAGTGCGTGGTGGTGCGGGGCGGGGTGGTCACGGCGCTCGAGGCCATCGAG
>CAZLRL010000492.1:0-2370 GCA_964561645.1 uncultured Desulfobacterales bacterium | reverse complement strand
CCAACAGCGTCCCGGCCAGGGCCGGGAGAGAAAGGAGCAAACCCCGCCGCCAATCCATGACGCCGGCTCGCTGGAAAGCGATGATGGAGGCGATGCGACCCAGGACGATGGGGACCCGGTTCGTCCCATTTGCTACCGATGGTGAGAGGCCCAGAAACACCAGCAGGGGCAGGGTCACCGCGGAGCCGCTGCCGGCCAGGGTGTTCACCAGGCCCAGGAAAAAGCCGCCTCCGATGGCCAAAGGATAATAAAGCTCAGTCATAATTTTCACCGAGACGCCAAGAAAAAATCCGCCGATTCTGCGGTGATAATGCCGGGCCAGCCATTACAAGACCAGAAAAACCCCCAGTACCGTAAACGCGCTCAGCACCATCGAGGAAAATATCAACAGCGAGGCCAGCTCGGCGTCGCAGCCGTAGCGCTGGGCAAAGACCGCCGACAGGGTGGCCGCGGGCATGGCAGCCTCCAGCACCAGGACCTGGCGCCAGAGGCCGGGAATGTCCAGCCATATCGTGGGTATAAAGACCAGCAGGGGTGGACGATCAGCTTGATGGCTCCGGCCAACAGCACCAGCGGCACCACCGCTCCCAGAGTTTTGACCTCCAGGAGCAAACCGACGGTGACAATGACCAGCCAGGTATTGGCCTGGGCCAGGATGTCCAAAAACTTAAAGATCAGGGTGAAGAAAGGATTGGCCGCGGCCCCGGGGATGGAGGCCACCACCACCCCCAAAACCAGGGCCGCGAAAATGGGCGAGTAAAAGAATTTTAAAATTTCGGCGCTGGCTCCTCCCGGCGTTTCTCCTCCCGCGCCATAGTAACAGGCGATGAACACTCCCAGGGTAAAAATGAGCAGCCCCACCCAGATTTCACTGATAAAGACCGCGTCCGTCAGGGCCCCGGGCTGGGTGGGGAAAACCTGTTGCACAATGACATATCCCAACAGCGCGCTGGTCCCGAACCCGGAGGCCGGCGTGCTCCCGCCGCAGGAGGCCGATATGGCGCAGGTACTGCACCAGGCCGATGAGACCGACGATGACAACGATGGATTGGAGCAGGTTTTGGGCCACGGGCATGACAGTGTGAGCGGTAATTATTCCTTGAAAAACATGTAGACCGCCAGGCCCAGAATGATCACCGCAAAGATTTTCTTGAAGACCTGGGTGGGCACGAACTGCAGCAGGTAGGCCCCTACCTGGGCCCCGATAATCCCGCCCACACCCAGGAGAATGCCGGTTTTATAGTCCACGTGGGCCAGCCGTCCGTGGGCCACCAGGGCCGACAGAGAAATGACCAGGATGCCCATGAACGAAGTGCCCACCGCGTCCTGGGCCGAATACCCCATAAAAATGAGCAGGGGCACCATGAGAAAGCCCCCGCCCAGGCCGCTGAAGGACGCGCCCAGCCCCACCAGGAGACCGAACAACGGGATGAGGGTCATGTGCATAATTTTCCTTTACCGCTCAAAAACAAAAAGCCCCTGATTAAAAGCATGCCGCGGTGATTTTCGCAGAGCTCTCAAATTCACAGCTCACAGCTCAATGCTCACAGCTCACAGCTCACAGCTCAAAGCTCACCGCTCCCCTTCTCCTACCCTACCCTCACCCGCACATCCAGGGCCATGAGGCCTTCCCGGCCCGGGAAAACCCGCACCGGATTCAGGTCCACTTCCTGGATGGCCGAAAAGCGGTCCATGAGGTGGGACAGGGCCGATAGGGCCCGGCCCAGCGCGGCCAGGTCGGCGGGCAGGCGGCCCCGGGCGCCCTGCAGGATCTGGCCCATCTTGGTTTCCAGGATCTGGCGCTGGGCCTCCCGGGGACTGATGGGCGCGACCCGGAGGGCCACGTCTTCTAAAATTTCAGTCCACACCCCACCGGCGCCGAAGGCCACCACCGGCCCGAAGGCCTGATCCCGTCGAGCCCCCAGGAGCACCTCATCTCCGGCTTCGGCCTGTTTCATGACCACCACCTCCCAGGCCTCTCCCTGGGGGAGGTGCCGCCCGGCAATGTCGGCCAGATCGGCAAAAGCTTTGGTCACCGCCTCGGCATCCGTAAGGTTGAGCTTCACCCCGCCGGCCTCGGTCTTGTGCACCAAAGAAGGAGCGGAAAGCTTCAGGACCACAGGAAACCCCAATTCTGCGGCCGCGGCCTGAACCTCGATCTCATGCGCCGCCACCCGCCAGCCGGCCACGGGTATACCCACGGCCTCCAGCAGGGCCAGGGCCTGGGGCATGGAGAGAAAGCCGTCGGGCGCCTCAGTGTCGAGCAACGAAGCCAGGCGCGCCTCATCAAACTCCGGCCGCTCGGCCCCGGGGTCGTCCGCGGGGGGCCGCTGGAAAAAATCCCGGCTATAGGCCAGGGCGCGCACCGCC
>CAZLRL010000491.1:0-2394 GCA_964561645.1 uncultured Desulfobacterales bacterium | reverse complement strand
CCACCGGCACCAACTGCTTGGCCGCGGTGTGAGTCAGGGGCCTAAGCCGGGTGCCTTTGCCGCCGCTCAGAATCAAGCCTTTCAAGATGAATTCCCCCTCAGTGTTTCCTGTCTGCAAGAGGCAGAAAAAATTTTATCTGACACCAACTGTTTTAAGGCCAGAGACCAGAACATGAAAAAATATACTAGCTCCCACAGGTTGGGAAACAATGCTGTATATTCCTGACCCAGAGCCTTGAAATCCAGCTCTTTGGCGAGCCATTTCGGGGTCGTATCCTTGCCTTTGCCGTTGACCAGGGGCTGATGTTCCAAGATGGAGGGCCGCAGAAGAGTTATGGTCCTCCCGGACACCAGCATGACGAGCACCGCGGCCAGGGCCCCGGCAAGGTCTTCATAAGGAGATTTCTGCAGCAAAATCAAGATGTTGTCCGCAGATTGCATTTTCCCTCCCAGCCACTTGAGGTGGCCGGTGGAAAAAAAGCTCCGGGCTGGGGAAGGAATAACGGTTATGTGGCCCGCAAAAGTTTTCCCGTCCACCAGATGATCATACCGGGCGGATGGCTCAGGAGGCAAGAGTACCTCCAGGTCCGGCTGCCTCGGCAGGAGAGGTGTGTCCCATAAATCCCGGACCGACCCGGGCGGCAGGCCCGGTGCCAGGACCAGGATATTTTTTGCAGCCGCCGTTTCCAAGGAGATTTAACCTCTTATGGAAAGAATTATTATTGTCTCTTAATCACCAGTCACTGTTTAATCACAATAAAAGTGCCCACCATTAAACGCAGGTCTTCCACCGGATAATCACGATAGCGGGATTTTGGAGCCTGCCGCAATCTCTCCAGGAATTCCGCCAGATACTCGTCTTCCACCAGAGTAATAGGCTGAAGATCTTTTATGGCAAACCCTACCTGTTCCAACAGTTGGCTCATTTCCTGAGGGCGGTAACGATTGCCGAATTCACCCCGACACCCCTTGAACTGCTTGGCAAATTCCTTATCCCCGAAGAGGAGATATTCCAGGGGACGGGAGAAATCGCGGTGGTCGCGAAAATCCACCGTGTGCAGGCCCAGCCCCCCGGGTTTGGTGATGCGGGCCAGATAAGCAAAGGCTGGTTTCAGGTCATAGAGATGTTCCAAAACGGCATTGGAAATGACCACGTCGAGGCTGTGATCCGGGATGTCCGAAAGTTCCTCTAAAGATTGGGGATGAAGGACTACGCTCTCGGGAGGATAGCCCCCCTGGGCGAGGATCATATCCAGCGGCGTCGGGTCGATGTCGGGCCAGCGGCTTAGCAGCCGGTCCCTCAAAAGGCCATAAAATCGGGGATGGTAATCCGGATCCCAGGGAACCAGGAATCTGTCGGCCACCAGGGCTTGGGCTCCGTGGCAAGCCAGGGCCAAAATGAGACCCAAATTGGTCCCCGGGCCGATCTCCAGTATCTTCTTCCCTTGGATCGATTGTACCTGTTCCAACAACAAATTTAAGTAAGATCCGCTGATAAGTAAGGTTTTTTCTACATCTCTTAAAATTGCCTCTGGTGAAGAATCCAAGGTTTGGAAATTAACCGGATTATATAAGTATGAATCAATATAATCACGAAGTTCTTTTTCTGTGTAATTGAGAAAATTTTTCGCAAATTCAGGATAGGAAGACCAGGCAAGACTGGCAAGTTCCTGGGCCAGGAATTTAAAATTCATTTCCGTAATAAGTAAATTCCCGGCCAAGCTGCAGTTTTTCTGGTCAATACCTAATTGCGTTTTTCTACTAATTGCTGTCTGTTCATTCCGCAAAAGGATTATGTTCTTATTTGCTTCCAACAATGTTACAAGAGACGCCATAAAACTCTTGAGGTCTCGATACGGCGAGTTGGCCAGCAACAGCACGATTTTCCCGGAAGAGCGCAAGTTAGCCCTGAGCCACCTGAAGTGGCGCAGGGAAAAAAATTTCCGGGCCGGCGAGGACAGAATCTGGGCCCCCTCCTCAGCCAGAGCCTCGTAATGCGGCCGGTTTTCCGGTGGCAGAAGCACCTTCACGGGGGTCCGGTCCCCGGGGAAGCCCGCGGCCAGTATTTGCTGGATCAGATCGGCCGGGCATCCCGGAGCTACCACCAGGACCGCCGGGGAAGGTTTCATCTCCAAGAGAACTAACCCCTTACAGAAATTCCTGCTTGTGCCACAGACGTTCATAAAGCTGGGCATACTGTTGGGCCACCGCGTCCAGGGAGTAGTGTTTTTCCACCTGGCGGCGGGCCTGGCGGCCCAGTTTTGCGGCCCAGCCGGGGTCGGCCAGCAACTGCTCCATGGCCTCCGCCAGAGCTTCCGGCGAGCCGGGAGGGATGAGCAGGCCGTTTTGGCGGTGGTCCAGGACCTCCTCGGTACCGCTCACCCGGGTGCCGAT
>CAZLRL010000490.1:0-2394 GCA_964561645.1 uncultured Desulfobacterales bacterium | reverse complement strand
ACCTGTGCTGGCGCAGGCTCAAGCCTGCGGCTACATTTTTATTAGTCCTGATCGCCTAACGACTGCAAAAAACCTACCGGACGCTACTGGGTTAGGGTTGATTTGTAAGTATATTTGAATACTTGACTATCGTAGCAGTCCTAACCCCGGCTTACCAAAAACCCCGCCAGCGCGCCGATCAGCATCCCTGACCAGGGATTGGAGGTCAGTCTTCAGGCCGTGCCCCCCGCACAACTGCCCAGGTAGCCGATCAGGAATCCCGCCACCGCGCCCACTGCCAGGCCGATTAGCTGCTTGCGCCCCACCCTGCCTCCTTGACGCCCTTAATCATGACTCTCTTTGATTATACCTGCACTCTGGCGCCAGCCTCAGGAAAAAATTTTCCGTTGGCGCTCGACTTCCGGTATTACCGGGTTTACCTTGAAAGAATCCACCCCCGGTCTGAAAAGAGCCGGAATTTTTCCCATCATTAACCCAAGCTTAGCGAGCTTACCGTGGCAGGGGTTCCCAAACAAGAGCTGACCCTGTTTGATTCCACCTGCATTATCGTGGGGATCATCATCGGCGCGGGCATCTACGAGACCGCGCCCACCGTGGCGCGCAGCCTGGGCAGCGGTCCGTTGGTGATGCTCATCTGGCTGGCCGGCGGCTTTCTGGCCCTGACCGGGGCCCTGTGTTACGGGGAGCTGGCCACCGCCTACCCTCAAGCCGGCGGCGACTATGTCTATCTGACCCGGGCCTATGGCTCCTGGGCGGGCTACATGTTCGGCTGGTCCCAACTGGCGGTGGTGCGGCCCGGGGATATCGCCCTGATGGCCTTTATTTTTGCCCGCTACGCCCGGACCCTCTACGCCCCTATGGGTGACAGCCGCCTGTTTTACGCCGCGGCCGCCATCGTCGTGCTGACTTTGATTAACATTCTCAATGTCAAAGCCGGCAAATGGACCCAGAACCTGCTCACCCTGGCCAAAATTTTGGGGCTGGTGGCCATCAGTATCGCCGGGCTGCTGGCTCCGGAAGTCCAACCCCTGCCAGCCGAAGCCGAGGCTTTCACCTGGGGGGGCCTGCAACTGGCCCTCATATTGGTTCTGTTCACCTTCGGCGGCTGGAACGAAATGGCCTATGTGGCCGCGGAAATCAAGCGCCCCCAGCAAAATATCATCCGCGGCCTGGTGATCGGGACCCTGACCGTCACCGCGCTCTATCTGCTCATTAACGGCGCCTTCCTCTCCGCCCTGGGGCTGGCGGGTCTGTCCACCTCCCCGGCGGTGGCCGTGGATATGATGGGCCGGGTTTTTCCCGCCACCGCGCAGCGCCTCATCGCCGTCCTTATCTGCATCTCAGCCCTGGGCGCGGTGAACGGCCTGGTTTTTACCGGGGCCCGCATCTCCTACGCCCTGGGCCGCGACCACAAAACTTTCCAGCCCCTGGGCACCTGGAGCCCGCGTCTGGGCACCCCCGTCTGGGCCCTGATCGTCCAGGGCGGCCTGAGCCTGGCCATAGTTTTGGTGGCCGGCTCCTTTATCGACACCATCCTTTATGCCGCGCCGGTAGTCTGGCTCTTTTTCCTGGCCACCGCGCTGTCCCTGTTCGTGCTGCGCCATAAGGAGCCCCACCTGCCGCGGCCTTACCGGGTGAGCGCCTACCCCCTGGTCCCCCTGGTTTTTTCCCTCTGCTGCCTGTTCATGCTCTACAGCGCCCTGTCCTATGCCCTGGCCTACCGCCCCTTCGGCCTGCTGGTCCTGACGGGGGTCCTGTCCTTCGGCCTGATCATCTACTGGCTTGCCGACCGGAAGGCCCGATAGAAAACCGAACCCGGTGGCGCCATCCGGTCCACATAGGTGCGTCATTCCAAACGAATTATAAACACTTCCACCCCAAAAAAATCGGAGGGCCTAAGCCCCCGTATTTTGCACCCGCCCCGGAACAAGGTTTTGTATAAAAACCCTGGTTTTTTTTCTGAAAACCGAAAACCGAAAACAGAAAACCGAAAACCGTATCTTTGGTCGGGACGGGCGGATTTGAACCGCCGACCTCCTGCTCCCAAGGCAGGCGCGCTAACCAGGCTGCGCTACGTCCCGATAGGTTTTTATAACATAGTGCCTGTTTTTGAGCATTGGTTGCGGAAGTTTATTTGCCCAAAATATTCCCAAAATTTGCCCTGCTTGTCATGGCTGCAGGTTATTTATCCAAGCGATAATCGCATAAAACTCTCAGGAAAATCAACGGCTGTCTGACTTTGCCGCAGTCCTTTCTTTTCGCAGCTATATCTCCAAGCAAAGGACACGCAGAGGACACAGACGGCGGTGCCGGTTCAGGTCCACGCCTGGCAGGCAGGGCAGAAAAAAATGGGGGGGGCTGATAGAGGAGCCGTCAAACAAGTAATTTTACTGT
>CAZLRL010000489.1:0-2408 GCA_964561645.1 uncultured Desulfobacterales bacterium | reverse complement strand
CCTCCGACCCCCTGAACCCCATTCAGGTGCGCTTCCAGACTGCGCCACGTCCCGACAAATTTTGATAATACCAAGCGGACTCTACCCTGTCAACGCTAGAGAGGGGCCTGGGGCAGGAATAAAGGCCCCTGGGAGCGGTCCGGTTCGGAAACCAAGCCCCCGGCCCCCGGTCTGAAAAGCCGGTTGAAATGTTTACACATATTTGATAGAGGTAAATATTCTGCCCCGGACGTTTCAGTCCGGGCAGGCATTCTCGTGAGAAGGAGATTGTGATGTCCGGCAAAACAGCAACCATTCGCAACCTGGCCTTCATCGGCCACAGCGGCTGCGGCAAAACTTCTTTGGCCGAGGCCCTGCTCTTCAGCACCGGCGCCACCAAGCGGCTGGGTAAGGTGGACGACGGCAGCTCCGTCCTCGACTACGAACCTGAAGAGATCAAGCGCAAGATCACCATCTCCTCCGCGTTTCATCACTATTCCTATAAAAAGCACATGATATATCTGGCCGACACCCCCGGCGACGACAACTTTCTGGCTGATACCCGGGCCGTCCTTCATGTGACCGATGCCGCGGTGGTGGTCATCGACGCGGTGGACGGGGTCAAGGTGGGCACCGAAAAAGTCTGGCACACGGCCAATCAACATAACCTGCCCCGCCTGGTTTTTATTAACAAAATGGACCGGGAACGGGCCGACTACGCCCAGGTGCTGGCAGGGCTGAAAAACATCCTGGAGGCCCAGGTCGTCCCCCTCCAGTTCCCCATGGGCCAGGAGGCCAGCTTCAAAGGGGTGGTGGACCTGGTGGGCCTCAAGGCCTACACCGGGGGCTCCGGGAAGATGGAATCCGGCCCCATACCTGATGACCTTAAGGACGAAGTGGAACAGTGGCGGGGGGAGCTCCTGAACTACGCCGCGGAAAGCGACGACGCGCTCATCGAAAAATTCCTGGAAGAAGGGGACCTCTCTCCCGAGGAAATCTACCAGGGCCTGCGCCAGGGCACCCTCAGCGGCCAATTCGTGCCCGTGCTTTTCGGCGCCACCCACAACAATCTCGGCTACGAGCTGCTGCTGGACGCCATTAATCTTTTCCTGCCCGCGCCGGAAGACCGGGGCCAGATCAAAGGCGTCAAGGCCAACACCCGGGATGAAGTGACCCTGGAACCTGATCCGGACGGTCCCCTGGCGGCCCAGGTCTTTAAAACCGTAGCCGACCCCTACGCCGGCCGCCTGTCCGTCTTTCGGGTCTTTTCCGGGACCATGAAATCCGACACCACGGTGCTCAACGTCACCAAATCGGTGCCGGAGCGCTACGGCCAGCTGTACCTGCCGGAAGGCAAGGGCCAGAAACCGGTGAGTGATGTGGGCCCCGGCGCCTTTGCCGCAGTGGCCAAACTCAAGGAGACCGTCACCGGCGACACTCTGGGGACCGAGGCCCAGCCGGTATTGCTGCCGCCCCTGGAGGTCGTCAAACCCATGATCACCCTGGCCGTGGAACCCAAGAGCAAGGGTGATGAAGATAAGGTATTTTCCTCCATCCAAAAGATCCTGGAAGAGGATAATTCCCTCCGGCTCAACCGCAATGCCGAAACCAGGGAAATTTTGCTCTCCGGCGTGGGTTCGGTCCACATCGAGGCCACTGTGGAAAAGCTGAAACGCAAGTTCGGCGTGGAAATGAACCTCAAACAGCCCAAAGTGCCCTACCGGGAGACCATCAAGAGCACCACCAATGTCCAGGGCAAATACAAGCGCCAATCCGGCGGTCGGGGCCAATACGGCGACACCTGGCTGGAGATTTCCCCTCTGCCCCGGGGCGAGGGCTTTGAATTCGTCGACAACATCGTCGGCGGGGCCATCCCCAAAAATTATATCCCCGCGGTGGAAAAAGGCATCGTGGAGGCCATGCAGGAAGGCGTGTTGTCAGGCTATCCGGTGGTGGATGTCAAGGTCCGGCTTTACGACGGCTCCTTCCATGACGTGGACTCTTCCGATATGGCCTTCAAGATCGCCGGTTCCATGGGCTTCAAAAAAGGCGTGCAGCAGGCCACCCCCGCGCTTCTCGAGCCCATCATGAAGATGGTGGTCACCGTGCCCGAAGAAAATATGGGGGACATCATCGGCGACCTGAACTCCCGCCGGGGCCGGGTCCTGGGCGTGGAGGCCCAGGGCCGCACCCAGGTGATTACGGCCCAGGTGCCCATGGCCGAGGTGCTGATGTACACTCCCGACCTGATCAGCAAAACCGGCGGCCGGGGCACTTTCGACATGGAATTTTCCCATTACGAGGAAGTGCCGCCCCACCTGGCCGAAAAAATCATCGCCGAAGCCCAGAGCGCCAAAGACAAGGAGTGAGGACTGACTTGAGGGGAGGGCTGGGGGACTTGAGGGCCCCCACCCTCCCCTCAAACTCCC
>CAZLRL010000488.1:0-2411 GCA_964561645.1 uncultured Desulfobacterales bacterium | reverse complement strand
GGGAAAAACCGGAGCAGCCGGAACACCAGCAGGTAGGTGAGGCCCGCCAGAGCCCCCAAATGCAGGCCGCTGATGGCCAGCAGGTGGCTGGTGCTGGTGCGGCTGAACTGCCGGCGCATTTCCTGAGTGACCTCGCCCTGGTCCCCCAGGAGCATGGCCAGGTACATGGCCCGGGTGGCGGGGGCCAGGTCCTGCAGCAGCCCGCGGACCCCCTGCCGCAAACGCTCCAAGGGGACAGTATTTTCCGGAGAGGCCTGGGGAACCAGCTGGGCGGCCTCGGACAGATGCATCTGGCGGAAAATGCCCTCCGCGGCCAACTGGCGGGGCCGGTTCCAGGCTCCGGGGTTTTGCAGGACCTGGGGTTGGCGAAGTTCGCCCCGGACCACGACCTGAGTTCCCATCGGCGGAGGCTTCAGAGGCGGGGCGCTTACAACAAGTTTGCCGGTGGTCGCACGCCAGCCTTCAGGACTTTTCCAACCTTCCACCGCCACATAAAGCCGGGACCATTCCGGCGTGACCCGGCCGGGACGGTAGACGCAGCCGGACAGCACCACTTGTTCCTGGAGGGGCAGGTTGACTAAATGGTTCGGAGGAAAGTCCGGGGTCAGGGCCTGTTGATAGAGCCCCACCCCCAGCAGCACAAAAAAGATCAGTACGGTAACTTGGACCAGAAGGTTCTTCCCCAGCCACCGCCGCGTGTCAGGAAACCCGCGAGAGAGCACCTCGCCCCCATGGCTAAAACGCTCCTGTCCCGCAGCCAGGCTTCCGGACTTCTGCATATAATTCACAAGTTGTGCCTTATATTAAGGTTTATTAAGAAAAAGCCTTAGGGGATTTTCTGAGCGATGTCAAGAATTTTTAGGGATCAGGGCACGTTATGTGAGGATTTCGACAACCTCCCCAAGATGTTCCCAATGCGGGCTGCAGGAAATGAGGTCGGTGGGTCAGGCATCTGCCGCTCAGCCAAACGGCTTGAGTCTGGCGAAAAATGTAGCCGCAAGCTTTAGCTGGCGATTAACAAAGACGAAAATGATTTTTTTCAGGGACGGGGAAGGGAAAATGACTCGGAAGGTTTACGATTCGGGAGATGTATCTGGACCCGGTTCAGGCGGATTTTCAGGTCCCTGGCGGTCCTGACCCTTGGAACCCGGAACCGGGCCGCCACCACGGAGCAGCACCAGGAGAGCCAGAAGTCCGGCCAGCCCGGCCGCCAGCCAGACCCCGGGGATGCGAAGGCCCCAGGCTCCGGCCACCAGTCCCACCATCAAAGCCAGGACCACGGGTACCAGAGGCCTTTTGACGCCGAGCCCCGAGAGTCTGGTTGCATCCCTCAAAGGCCGGCCCGATTCCGCGGCTTTATCAGGCATCATTTTTACATTTCAGTTCAATAAAATTGTGCCGATGAATAATTATGTTAGCAGATAGTGCAAAACCTTTGCACTCTCTTTCAACCCGAAGAGGGGAATTTGTCGGACGCCGTCAAGGCAAAAAGATTGGTTGACAAAGGTCTTTTCCTTATTGATAGTACATTCTATTAAGGAAATGCTTATGCGGTTCTTGATCCTGCTGTTGTCGATGGCCCTGAGCTGGCAAGCCTTCCCCGGGGTGGCGGCCGGTTCCGGCTCGGCGCTCCTCAAAACCCGGGAAGGCTCGCTGGTGCTGGGCGGGAGTGAAAGTACCGTCCCGAAGGCTGCCAAGAAAGATGTGCTCCATACCATGCTCAGCCGGGAAGTCCAGGTGTACATCTTCCGGGGCAGCAACCGGGTTTGGCCCCAGCCCTACGTTCTGGGACACACACGCTTTTATGGCTCAGGGCGGCGCGGTCCCAAGCTGGCCGGTCCTTATCTCGAAAGTCTCATTCACAAATATGCCGGCCTCTATGGGGTGGACCCCTCCCTGGTGCGGGCCGTCATGCGCCATGAGTCGGGATTTAACCCGCACGCCGTCTCCCCCAAAGGGGCCCAGGGCCTGATGCAGCTCATGCCCGGCACCGCGGCCCAGATGGGGGTGGAAAACCCCTTTGACCCGGAGCAAAATATCGCCGGGGGGGTGGGCTATCTGCGTTTGTGCCTGGACCGCTTCGACCAGAGTGTACCTCTGGCGGTGGCGGCTTACAACGCCGGCCCGGGCCGGGTGGCCAAGTCCCAGGGGGTGCCCCAAATCCCTGAAACCCAGAATTTTGTCAAAAATGTCCTGGGCACCTATTCCGGACAGCCTGCGGCCGCCGTGACCAAGGCCAACCTGAGCAGCGGTCCGCCGACCAAACCCGGGGCGAAAATGACCACCCGCCCCTCTTCTAAAAAGGTTCTGCACGCCAAGGGTAAAGCCGCGGCGCCTGAGGGCCACGCCGCGGTGGCTTACCGGCCCCGGGCCAAGGTTATTGAAGTCCGCTACCCCAAGATCAAGCAGGT
>CAZLRL010000487.1:0-2413 GCA_964561645.1 uncultured Desulfobacterales bacterium | reverse complement strand
TGGACACCTGTCCCTTCCAGGCCCTCACCCTGCTGGAATATATGTACCAGGGGCAGGTGAAAAAAACCGTGGAGGTGAACGAAGTGGCCTGCAAAGGCTGCGGGTCCTGCATGGCCACCTGCCCCAAGCAGGGCATCATGGTCTCGGGCTTTACCCTGGACCAGATTTCGGCCCAGGTGGACGCGGCTTTGGGGCTTGCCTAGAGCGGATAAAGAGTTCCAGGTTCAAAATCGAAAAAAATTCAGGTTTACTGGCGTTGGGGACGGGGGTAGGGTTTTGCGAATTTAGTGTAGCGTCCCAGGTGTATGTTTCAAAATATTTCTGTCCTAATGTAGGGGCCGACCCGTGTGTCGGCCCGAAAGACGGGCGCACACGCGGGTGCGCCCCTACAAGTATTTAGACTATTATTCCTGGGACATAACACTAGAAGCTATTGCAAAACCGTAGATCTCGGTTTTTTTGTCATTCTGAGGAAGCGTAGCGACCGAAGAATCTAGTGTTGTGTCCCGCAATTAAGGCGATAAATTCCAATATGTTTTCATGTGCAAGAAGGAAGTTGCCCCCAAATAAATGTCATAGTATTTACGAGACGCTACACTAGTCTTTTCTGGACTCCCCCCAAAGAAAAACCCCAGCATTGATCCCTGGCCACAGAGCTGCTTCCGGGTTACAATGCCCCGAGGAGGACCTGAGGATGACCATGGAAAAAAACTTCTCCGCGCACCCCCTGGTGCCCAGGGCGGTTTTTTTGACCAAAGGTGTCGGGGTTCATTCGGAAAGACTCAACTCCTTCGAGGAGGCCTTGCGGGACGCCCGCATATCCTCCATCAACCTGGTTCCGGTCTCTTCCATCGTGCCGCCTCATTGCCAACTCCTGGATATCGAAGCGGGCTTGAAGCTCCTGTCTCCGGGCCAGCTCACCTTTACCGTCATGTCCAAGTGCGATTCCAACGAGGAAGGCCGCTTGATGTCCGCGGCGGTGGCCATACTCTTCCCAGAAAATCCCTATGATTACGGCTACATCAGTGAATTCCACGCCCACGGCATGGAGGCCGAGGAAGTGGAGGACTGGGTTTGCGACCAGGCGGCCGAACTCTACGCCTCGGCCAAGGGCTTGAAAATCAACTGGAAAAGGGCCTGGTCCCCCATCGATGAAAAATACACCCTGGCCGAGCGCAGCTTCTCCCCCAAATACGTGGTCTCCATGGCCACCGGCAAAAAAGGTAAATGGGTCACTACCGTCGCCGCGGCGGTGTTTATTTTGTAAAAAGATTTGGGGAAAGAGGGCCAGGGGCCAGATCAAGCCCTCTCCACCAACCCCTTATATAAAGCGGGAGCACAGGCATCTTGCCTGTGTTCTTTTCTGGCCACAGGCTGGAAGCCTGTGCTCCCTGTAAAGGGGGGTTGGGAGGGGAGTTTGAGGAGAGGGCGGGGGGCCCACCGGTCCCCCCGGCCCTCCCCTCAACTTATCCTTCCCCCCGCGCCCGCCGAAGCAGCCAGCCGTAGATCCCCACGTTCAGGCTCAAGACCAGGACTCCCAGGGAGATCTGCAGGTTGCGGGTCAGGGCCGCCGGGTACAGGAGCGGCAAAAGATAGTGGGCCACAAAATCGGTGTGGTACGGCGTTCCACCGGCCAGCTCCCGGAGGCGGTTTTCCAGGGGGGTGAGGGGGCAGATCCAACCGGCGAATTCAATGAGCGCGGCCCACAGGAACGCGGGCACGTGCAGCCAGGCCACCTTTTTCCATTTGCAGACCAGCAGCCCGCCGCCTACCGCAAAAATCACGAAAGCCAGATGAACCACGACCAGGGCGTCAGCGAGCAGGCGGTACACCATGGGGCCTCAGGCCGGACGGGAAAATACCGGGTGACGGCTTGGGGATGGAAGCCGGGGTCGAACTCCAGAATCACCTGAAAATATTGGGGGCACCGATAAATTTTTAAATGTAGCCGCAGGCTTTAGCCTGCGAAAATGGAAGATTAAGGCCACTAAATACAACTAGTTGCGCCCTGGTAATTCCGAAAAAAAATCTATTCCCGGGGAAGTTCCGGGGCGGCCAGGAGAGCTTCGGATAGGTTTTTGATTATCAACGCGGCCAGCCCCCACAACAGGGGCAGCCAGGTGGGAATGAAATAAAAGGGGTGGGCATAGGTCCAGGCCCCGAACGCGATGGCAAATAATTCACCCAGCGGGCCCAGCAAAAAAGCCACGAAATAAAAGACAAAATCACTGGCCGTATGCCAGCGGCTGAACAAGACGACACTGATAACAAAAAAGCTCCCGGTTAACAACATGGGCCGGTCATAAAATAAACAAACCAGGACCACGCAAACGGCATAACTCCCCAGAATGAAAAAAATATTTTTCCGCTTCGACATCTTCCTCACCTTCGGCTCCAGGGGCCGGGTGGCCCT
>CAZLRL010000486.1:0-2422 GCA_964561645.1 uncultured Desulfobacterales bacterium | reverse complement strand
CCGGGCTTTTTGTTTTTTGGGGGTAAATCCTGGCGTGGGGAACTCCCAGGGATTGACTGGGGCATTATGGGGCCTCGTTAAAGAACGGGTGCTGGGTTCTGGGTTCTGGGTGTTGGGTTTTCGGTGAGAAAAGCAGACCGGATTGACAAGCCGGGTTTAGGATTTACTTTTTGTTCATCAGTTGAATTGAATGCCTAGTTGGAGGTTATCATGGAGCCGAGAAAGGTTATGCAGTGTACCTGCGAAAATTGCGGCAATGAGGCCGAAATGACCATCAAGTGCGAAGAAGTGGTGGTTTCGGAGCCTGCTTCTCAAGAGGCGGCCCCGCCACCGGAGCCAGCCCAGCAAGTCAAGCGCACCATTGTCTGTACCGAGTGTGGCAACGAAGCAGATATGATTGTGGATTTATAACACTTTAGACAGCTTTACCCTTTAATACCGTTTTCGGTTTTCGGTTTTCGGTTTTCTGTAAAAAGAAACAAGAATATCCATTAGTTACATTGCAAGTTTGTTTCATTTGAAAGCGAAATTGATATAAAACCCCCAAAACTTCCATGCCATCAAAATCGTCCCCCCTAAGGACCTTCACCGAGGGGGTGTTGCCTATGATCAAGGAGATTCCCCGTCTGTAAGGGAGTCAAGTTGGCAGCGAATTTACCAACTTGGAGAAGCGGGGCGGCGATGCCCCGGTTTCCCGGTGGCCGTGGTGGCGGCGGCCGGAGTTTTTTGTTGATTTTCCGGGGCTCGAGGGGCAACCAGGCGCTTTTTCATTGAAAAATAGGGCAAATTGGGTATGATAGGCAGGCACGTAGCCCAAAACTGCCCGGAGGTGTGGACATGGTGGATCAGGAGAGGAGAGAAGCCTTCGCGGAAAAATATAAAAATGGTGACAAGGTCTGGTCCGGGGGCACCTTTACGGGCTACCTGAACCTCAGGACGCTGCTGGATGAGCTGCCGGTCTCAGATGTGGCCGAGGCCAGCCGGGACTACCCCCGGCGCTATGCCGGCATAGAGGATAATGTCTACGGCGAGCTCATTCACCATCTCCTGTCTTACGAAGGCTACCTGAAAGACAAGGCCTACCACATCGAGGAATGCGCCATTCAGCCCCTCATCCAGGACCACAGCTATCTTTATCAGTTTCACATCCGCTACACCACCAAGGAGGGAGAGGAGCGGGTCCGGACCTATGAGGTGGCCCGCCGCGACGAGAGGAATTTCATTTTTTTCGCCGATCCGTTGGAAACTTAGCGCGCCCGTATTATGAGCGCCATCCTGGCAGCTTCCAGGCTGAGGATGCTGAGAGAATAGCTTAAAAAGCCCCTTGCCGCCCGGCTGATCAAGCGGGCGGTTTTTTTGCGGCCTCTTGGAACGCCTTCCATTTGGTAACTTAAAAAAACACCAACAAATACACCGAGGCCAGGGCCACGGTAATCAGCATGGGAATAAAACAGGCCTTCATGTAATAAACAAAAGAAATGTGGTAGCCGGCCTTTTCGGCCAAACCCACGGTGACCACGTTGGCCGAGGCCCCGATCATGGTGCCGTTGCCGCCGAAACAGGCTCCTAGGGCCAGGGCCCGCCACAGCACGCCGCTTTCCGCCCCCGGGATGGTGGCGTTTAAAAAAGCCACGATGGGCAGCATGGTGGCCGTGAAGGGAATATTGTCCACCGCCGCGGAGGCCAGGGCCGACACCCAGACGACCATCAGCACCGCTACCGACAGGTTGCCTCGGGAGATGTTCGCCACCCATTCGGCGATGGATTGGATCAGGCCGGTTTCCTCGGCCGCGGCCACCACGATGAACAGGGCCATGAAGAACACCAGGGTGGGCCATTCCACTTCGTGCTCCAGCATTTCCACGATATCCACCCGGGAAAAGACCAGCAGCAGCATGGCCCCGGTCAACGCCGCGATGGCGGGCTCCATGTGCAGGACGCCGTGGATGATGAACAAGAATATGGTAAACGATAAAAACCCCAGGCACAGCAGCAACAATTTTTTATCGGTAACCTGGTATTCGGTTCTCAAAAACTCGATGGTGCGCTCCACATCCTGGACTTCGGCCTTGAGATAGGCCTTCTTGTACCAGTACACGTAGTAAATCAGGGTCACCACCATGCAAATGATGACGATGAGGCCCAGATTTTGCATAAATTGCAAAAAAGAAAGCTGGGCGTAAGAGCCGATGAGGATATTGGGGGGATCGCCGATCAGGGTGGCGGTGCCGCCCACGTTACTGGCAAAGACCTCGGGGATCAGCAGGGCGATGGGGCTGACTTTCAGGGTCACCGCGATTTCAATCGTGACCGGAATGATCGGGAGCATGGTGGTCACGTTGTCCAGAAAAGCCGAAGCCACCGCGGTGACCACCATCAAAATGCAGGACAGGATAAAGATGTTGCCCCGGGCCACCGCGTA
>CAZLRL010000485.1:1403-2423 GCA_964561645.1 uncultured Desulfobacterales bacterium | reverse complement strand
CTACCCTATGTCATTCCGGTAATTTAAGGGTATAATGAAAAAGGGTTTTAAGGAAGACCCGGCGGCATGGAAAAGATTCTTGAGCACTATTTCCGGCACCTGAAAAGCGATCCCGATCTGCCGGCGTCGGCCCGGGAGGCCTGGGAGCAGGATCTGCAGGATTTTTGCGCCTTTGTGCAGGGCCGGGACCGGAAGCAGTGGCCGGAAGTTACCCCGGAAGATTACCAGGCTTATGTCGACCATCTGGCCGGCCAAGACCTGTCCGCCCGGCAACTGGAATTGTGTCGGGCCGCGCTGGGCCAATTTTTCCTGCATCTCCAAGACCAGGGTCTGATCGGCGACAACCCCCTCGCCGCGCTGAAGGGATCGGACCGGGATCAGGGGGCTTCCCAGATACTGAGCCCCACCGAGCTCCAGGCCCTGCTTTCGGGGCTCAGGGCCGCGGGCCCCGAGTACATGGACGAGCTCCTGGAGCAGTTTTACCATCATCTGGGAGCCGAGCGGGGCCTGGCGCCGTTGACGCTGGAGTCCTACGCCCACGACCTCCAGGATTTCCGGGAATTTTTGCGCGGCCAAAAGCGCGAGGCCTGGGAGGAGGCCACCATCGAGGATTTGCAGCACTACCTGTCGTCCCTGCAGTCCCGGGGGCTGTCGGCCCGCAGCCGGGCCCGGCGCCTGTCGGCGCTGCGCCAATTTTTCCGCTTTTTGCAGCGGGAGGAGCGGCTGCCATCCAACCCGGTGGAGCTGTTGGATTCGCCCCGCCTGCCCCTGAAGCTGCCCCAGGTGCTGAGCGAGCCGGAGGTGGAGGCCCTGCTGGACGCGGTGGACCCCTCCACGCCCCAAGGCCTCCGGGACGCGGCGCTCCTCGAGGTCCTCTATGCCACGGGCCTCCGGGTGTCGGAGCTCGTGGGCCTGACCATGAAGCAGGTGGACCTGCGCCGGGGCGTGGTCCGGCCTTTGGGAAAGGGCCATAAAGAGCGCCTGGTCCCCATGGTGCCGACTGCGGTGGACAAGCTGAAA
>CAZLRL010000485.1:0-1393 GCA_964561645.1 uncultured Desulfobacterales bacterium | reverse complement strand
GAGGGGCGGCCCCAGCTCCTCAAGGGCAGAGAAAGTCCTTATGTGTTCGTGAGCCGGCGGGGCGGCCCTCTGACCCGCCAGTGGTTCGGGAAGATTCTGCAGGGCTATGCCCGGTTGGCCGGGTTGGGACGCCTGTCGCCTCACACCCTGCGCCACTCCTTTGCCACCCACCTGCTGGCCCGGGGCGCCAATCTCCGGGTGCTGCAACTGCTGTTGGGGCACGCCGACCTGGCCACCACCCAGATTTACACCCATCTGGACGCCGACCGGCTGAAGTCCACTCACAAGAAGGCCCATCCCCGCTCATGAGCCAGGACAAATCCTCTCCCCGCCGGACGCTGGAGGTGATCACCACTCACATCAACGCCGACTTTGACGCGTTGGCTTCCATGGTGGCCGCCAAAAAGCTCTATCCAGAGGCCCTGCTGGTTTTTCCCGGGGCGCAGGAAGGTAACCTGCGGGATTTTTTTATTCAGTCCAGCTTTTACTTTCTGGATTTTGAGCGGGCCAAAAACGTCGATCCGGATGAAATCAAGCGCCTCATCCTGGTGGACACCCGCCAGCTTTCCCGCATCGGCAAATTCGCCCAGGCCGCCACCTCCGGCGAAGTGGACATCCATATCTATGATCACCACCCTGATTCTTCGGAAGACGTGCACGGCAGCGTCGAGGTAGTAAAACCCTGGGGCTCCAACACCGCGATTTTGGCCAAAATGTTGCGGGAAAAAAATCTCGACCCCACCCCCCAGGAAGCCACCATCATGGCCCTGGGCCTGTTCGAGGATACGGGCTCCTTCACTTTTCCCTCCACCACGCCCGAGGATTTCGAGGCCGCGGCTTACCTGCTGCGCCTGGGCGCGGACCTCAACGTGGTCTCCCAGATGGTCACCCGGGAACTCACCGCGGAGCAGGTAGCCCTGCTGAACGACCTCATCGCCCATGCCAGCCGCTTCACGGTGGACGGCATCGAAGTGGTGGTGGCCCGGACCATGGCTTCCCAGTACGTGGCGGATTTCGCGGTTTTGGCCCACAAGTTCATGGACATGGAAAATCTCCAGGTCCTGTTCGCCCTGGCCCAGATGGAAAACCGGGTGTACGTGGTGGGGCGGAGCCGTCTCCCGGAAGTCAACGTCGGCGACATCCTGGGCGAGATGGGCGGCGGCGGCCATGAATACGCGGCCTCGGCCGCGGTCAAGGACAAGCCTCTGTCCCAGGTGGAGGAAAGCCTCAAACAGATCATCAACCGCAAGGTGCGGCCCCTGCGGCGGGCCAAAGACATCATGAGCTTTCCGGTGAAATGGGTGGGGCCGGACGTCACCCTGGAGGGCGCGGAGCTCACCCTCAACCGTTACAGCATCAATGCTGTGCCCGTGGCGGAGGAGGCCCGGCTTTT
>CAZLRL010000484.1:0-2427 GCA_964561645.1 uncultured Desulfobacterales bacterium | reverse complement strand
ACCGGGAGGACTATCCCCGGCGGGACGACGACAACTGGCTCAAGCGCACCCTGGCCTATTGGCCCGAAGGGGTGGACCTGCCCCGGCTGGAATACGAACCGGTGAAGATTATCGACCTGCCGCCGGGCGACCGCGGCTACGGCGGCATGCCTATAAAGGGAGATTGACGGAGATAGTTGGGGGAGGGCCGGGGGCTCGGTTGGGTTTCCAGGAAAGGGATTACCACAAATCCCCCCCTACCCCCCCTTTAAAAAAGGGGGGAATTTGAGATCTTCATTCGCACCAAAGCAGGTCTGAAAATACAGATTAACTTTCGCTGAAAACACCACTAAGGCTTCTGGCCGTTTTCATACCCAGGACCAAACTCGAGGACTGACCCCATGCCCGAGCGCACCTTGAACCTGGAAATTTTTCGCTACAATCCGGCCACCCCGGATATTCCGCCCCACCTGCAGGAGTTCCAGATCGACGAGACTCCCAACATGAGTCTGTTCATCGTCTTGAACCGCATCCGGGAAGAGCAGGACCCCTCCTTCATGTTTGATTTTGTGTGCCGGGCCGCGGTCTGCGGTTCCTGCGCCATGCTGATCAACGGCCGCCCGGGCCTGGCCTGTAAGACCCTGACCCAGGATCTGCCTGACAAAATTACGCTGATGCCCCTGCCGGTTTTCAAGCTGGTGGGCGACCTCTCCGTGGACACCGGCGTCTGGTTCCGCTATCTGAATTTTCGCACCGCAGCCTGGATTCACACCGACCGGGTCTTCGACCCCAACCTCGAAGAACGCATGGAAAATCCCACGGCCCTGGAGATTTATGAGGCGGAGCGCTGCATAGAATGCGGCTGCTGCATCGCGGCCTGCGCCACGGCCAATATCCGGGAGGATTTCCTGGGCGCGGCCGGGCTCAACCGGGTGGCCCGCTTTCTCATCGATCCCCGGGACGGACGTTCCCCTTTCCAGGTCTTCGACGTGGTGGGCACCGACGAAGGCATCTTCGGGTGCATCGGTCTCATGGCCTGTGACGACCTCTGTCCCATGGAAATCCCGCTGCAGAGCCAGTTGGCGCTGGTCCGCCGCAAGATGGCCGGCGCCGCGCTCCGAGGGAAATAGCCTCTGCTGCCGGCGACGGGGAGACCTGGTGTGCTCGAAGGCAGGGATTTTATCACGGTCTACTGGCTGTCCGGATTTGCTCAAGAAAAGTTTGAAATCTGGAAGGGCCGCAAGGACAAGGATCAACCCGAGGCCGACTCCACCAGCTTTACAATTTTTCTGCTCATGCCCCTGGTGGAGGAGGATGAAGCCCACCTGGTTATTTCTTCTACCGCACACGGCCTGTCTTTTTCCATAGATTGGTTCCCCGGCGAGGAGTTCCCCCTCAAAGCTTTTTTTTCGGCCGATCGGAAGGAACTGCTTCTCATGGGCGAGTTCCAGCGGGAAAGCGTGTTTTTGCATCTGACCTGAGCAGGCACCCTGAGCAGGCCTCCGGATGATTATGGTGGGCAGAGCCCACCCTACATAACCGCCGACAAAAAAAGCAGACCCTGTCTGGGTCTGCCTTTTATTTTTTGCTTATAGGGGAGGGGATTACAGGAGCGGCCGGATCAATTTTTCAAAATCAGCCTTGGATCTGGCCCCCAGGACTTTATGGGCAATGTTGCCCCCCCGGTCGATGATAAAGGTGGTGGGCACCACCTCTACGCTACCGTAATCCTTGCTCACCTGGTCGCCGCCCAACAGCACGGGATAGTCTATATTTAGTTGTTTCACCAAAAACCTGATTTGAGAGGGGTCGGAAGACAGCCCGATCCCCAACGTGACAAAACCCCGCCCCTTGGTTTCATGATAAATCTCGTTCAGATGGGGCATCTCCTCCCGGCAGGGCCCACAAAAAAAGGTAAAGAAGTTGATCAACACCACCTGGCCTTTGTACTGGCTGAGGCTGTACTCTTTGCCGTCAATGACGCTGGGCAGGGTGAAGTCCGGGGCGGCGCCGCCGGCCGTCCAACCCGCGGTTGCCAAGGACAACACCACCAAAACAGTCATCAGGCCCCTGAGAACTAACTTTGGCCCACTGGCATGTTTCCGTCTCATGATATTCTCCTTCCGGTAGCATTAACCGCGATGACTTCTTAATGTATATCAAATTGTCCCCCCGGCTGCTCGGAAATTTTGAAAATGGTACAAATTGAGCATAGTGGAAACGGGGAGCGCGGGTGGAAAATCAGGCGGCGGGCTGGACGCCCGCCCTACGGGACCGCAGACGAGATGCCGGAACATCATTTTGCAGGTGAAGACTTGCGCCAGGGGCCTCCTGTTCCTCCAACCTGACCAACCAAATACTTTCACAGGTTTTTTTTCGAGATTACTGTTGGCTCAGAGGCCAGAAAAAATATGCGTGCTGTGGCACCGGGGTTCTCCGAAGAGCGCA
>CAZLRL010000483.1:0-2432 GCA_964561645.1 uncultured Desulfobacterales bacterium | reverse complement strand
GATGTAACTAATGGATATTCTTGTTTCTTTTTACAGAAAACCGAAAACCGAAAACCGAAAACGGTATTAGAGACCCCCTGAGGCGACGCTGGTTCAAGCAGCCGCCTCAAGCTTTAACATTAGCCTGGCCAAATCGGCTTCAATTACTACGATCAAATCTGGCCTGAACAGACTAACCGCGGGGGGTGCCTCTGGTGAAGGAGAATTCTACTGCCGCCTTGACCTGCTTACCGCCGATTTCCAGCACGGGATAGGCCAGGAAATTTATCGGCCCTGAAGCGGGCCCCGGTTCCACAACCAGGTCCCGGCCCCGGCTCAGTTCGAGGCGGTTGGCCGGATGGTGGCCAAAATAATAAGTGGCCAGACTTGAATATTTGTCGCCCTCACTGATGTCCACGGGCCACCATTTACCGTCGGCGAAGAACTCCGCCCAACAGTGATAGCCGTCCACCCCGCCATCGTTGCGCTCCGAAGGAATGGCCGCGCCGATGGCGAAACGCGCCGGGATGCCCGCCGCCCGGGCCAGGGCAATGAAGTAGGAGTGGAAATCCGTACAGTTGCCAGTGCGGGCGTTGCAAGCGTAAACCGCGTCTCCCTTGCCCCACCCCTCGCCGTATTTGGCATAGCGCACGCGGTCGATGACGTGGTCATAAAGCGCTCGGGCGCGCATCAGATCACCCTTCTTGCCCTTGATGACCTCTTTGGCGATGTGATGGAAATCCTCATTCACCGGCACTAGGCGATCCGGGTTCAGGTTTTTTCCTTGGTCTGGCGCCGGCGCTGGATAGGCGGCCTTCTCCAGGCGCTTAACCTGATAGCGGATCTCGAGGCTTTTGCCACTGTCCTCCGGGCGAAGCTCAAGGAACAGGACTTTGTTGCCATGTTCCCGGTCTTGCAGCGTGCTTTGCTTGCCCGGGGCCTTGATGGATTTCACCTCCACGGTCTGGAAGGAGTCCGTGGCTGCCAAAGGCAGCCACATGCGGGCGGAATCGCTTATCTTGGGCAATGTGGCCCGGTAAAAAAACTCGAACTCGTCCCGGTCTTTGATAACCCCAAGGTGCCCTTCCGAAGCCTTTTTCATGGGGATGCGGTGCCACGTGCCGTCACTTTTTTGTTCCCAGGCGTAAAAGGGCTGGCCGTTCTTCTTATGGACGGTGGTCTCGGTGACCTTCATTTCCCCCGGCTTACCGGCCAGAAAGAAATCAACGTCATAGACGTCGCCGCTGGTGTCTACTAGGTCCACGCAAGCGAAATAGCGGCCAGGCCCCAGTTTGGACAGGTATTCGGTGTGGACTTTGACCAGCTTGAGACGAAGCTCCCGGTTGCGGTAGGGCAGCTTGAAATATCCTTCCCCCTGATGGACCTGAGTCTCGATATGACGTTCGATGCCTGCCTGGATATCGGCGGTGGGCGCCGAGTCGGTCTTGGCCCGGGCAGGGGCAGATTTTGCTTCTTGGACCTCTTGCCGCCCACACCCTGCAAACACAAGACAAACTACTACCGTCGCTGATAGAATCGTCCGCCAGCTCATAGAAGTTCCTTCTTTAAGCCGCTAAACTGCAGTTAAGAGCAACGAGATTACTTCGGATGCTCCGGTTTGGGTTGCTCAGGCTGCGCGGACTCCGCCTTCGGGTGCTCCGGTTGAGCCGGAGGCGCTGCTTTCTCGGCTTGTGTCGAGGGGGCCTCCGCTTTGGCTGGGAGTTTCTTTTCTTCTCCACACCCGCAGATAAGGGCTAAACCGAACAGTGCTACGATAAGCCAGATCCCAAATCTTTTCATGCTATAACCTCCTGGTGAAATTGGCGTTGCCATGGCCTAGAATCAACCATTTCCCAAAAACGCACCTACATTTTGCCGAGGGGGTTTTCGGCATCTATTAACGCAAACATAATGCCTTATCCAGCCGTGTCAACCAAACTTACCCTCTAAAAAGGCTTAAGTCATTACGCCAATATTTCATTTGCCCTTGCATTGTCTGTGAATGCCCCAGCCCTCATCACCTGCTCTCTGGGCGGCTTCAGCACAGCCAGCAGCCCTGTTCCCGAATCTCCTCATACCACTTGCGCAGGAGCTGGGACCGCTCCCCCCGCTCTAAAAACAGCAGGCGGATAACCTGGCTCATAGCAATGAAGCCCGCAAAATAAGCGTACTTCACCAGGTTTTCCAGGTTGTCGGGGGAAAATTCCCGGGCGTGCTCCGGGACCCGCTCCCAGAAATCCTCGGCCTCAATGATTTCCTTGACCTGCTGATAATGGGCCCACTGCTGCTCGGGAGTACTCGGGTTCGGCATAGGATATTTTTCATTCCCGGTGTTTACGTCCGGGAACCGCAAAATTTTTCGTAAAATGGTAATTACGTTATTGCTGTCGTCAAGGGAGAGCTGGGCGAACGGCGGGGATTCATTTCTCTTGTCATTCCGGTCCCCGTTATTA
>CAZLRL010000482.1:0-2451 GCA_964561645.1 uncultured Desulfobacterales bacterium | reverse complement strand
ACGGCCCAGGAAAACCTGGGTGGGGCGGTCCTGGGGCTTGAGGTGCAGCACCTCGTTAAAGGCCTGGGCGGCTTCTTCCCACTGGCGCCGGCGGTAGGCCTTAAGGCCCGCGGCAAAGTGCTCCAGCCAGGGAGGATCCCCATCCGGGGGAGCATCGCCCAATAGTTCGTAGATGGTCACCGGCTGCCCCCGGCCCTTCACCTGGACCAGGTCCAATTCCCGCACCAAAAAGCGATCCCGGACGTGCTTGCAGGTGTCCTCGCTCAAGAGAATCCGGGTGCCGTACACCTTGTTGACCCCTTCCAGGCGGGAGGCCAGATTGACGGTATCCCCCAGGACGGTATAGTTGAAGCGCTCCCGGGAGCCGACGTTGCCCGCCACCACCGAACCGCTGTGCACGCCGATGCGGGCCACCAGCGGCGGCAGCCCCTGGGTTTGCCAATTCTCCTGCAGTTCGGTCATGGTTTTTTCCATCTCCAGCGCGGCCCCGCAGGCCCGCAGCGCGTGGTCGGACAGGGGCACGGGCGCACCCCAGAGGGCCATGATGGCATCCCCGATGTACTTGTCCAGGGTGCCCTGATAACCGAGGATGATCTGGGTCATGGGGCTGAAGTAATCGTTCAGCAGTTGGATGAGCGCGTGGGGCGGCATGGTTTCGGAAAGTTGGGTGAAGCCTTCGAGGTCCGCGAACAGGACCGTGGTTTCGAGTTCCTCGCCGCCCAGTTCCAGGCGCTCGGGGTGGGTGGTGATGACCTCCACCACCGAGGGGGAGACGTAGCGGCCGAAGGCATGACGGAGCCAGCGTTTTTCCTTGGCCTCGACAAAATAATGGCCCAGGACATTGCCGGAATAGACCACGACCAGCCCGGTGCCCATAAGAAAAGGGGGCACCCAGAAGCGGGCGAACAGAAACAGGGCGAAAGAGGCGGCCGCGATCACCAGCAGGCCGGCGCCGGTGAAGATCAGGCCGCTGATGGGCTTCAGGCGGATCAAGACCAGGCTGCCCAGGAAAATCACCGCGGCCAGCAGCAGGGACCGCTGCCAGGGCTGGAATTCCCCGCCCCAGGAGCCGTCCAGCAGGGTATTGATGACATTGCCCTGGATTTCCACCCCGGCCATGAGCTGGCCGTTGCCGGCAAAGTAGGGGGTGTAAAAGGCGTCGGCCTGGGCCTGGGGGGTGGCCGAGGCCTCCAGCATGTGGCCCACCAGCGCCACGCGGCCCCGGATGCGGGAGCGCGGCAAGGGCCGGTCATCGTCAATGACCTGATAATAGGACACCGTGTCGATGCTGCGGGCGGGGCCGGCGTAGTTGATCAGGCCGCTGAGATTGGCAGAAAGAGAACCATGGGGCCGCAGCAGGCGGTAGGTCACCAGGGGCATGGTCTCCCGGCCGCCGATACTCAGGCGAAAGCGGCGCACCACGCCGTCGTAGTCCGGCGTCACCATGCACAAACCCAGGCCCTCGGCCACTTGCTGGAAGGGCGGGTAAGGGGTGATGAGGACGCGGCGGGTAAAACGGGGGTCTTTGGCGGTCTCGAAGGTCATGCCGAGGATGACATTGCCGGCCTCCTGAAAGGCCTGGGCCAGGAGGTTGTCGTCCTCGGGGTCGGTGGGATCGGCGAAGATGACGTCGAAGATGATCAGCCGCGCCCCGCCCGCGGCCAGGCGGCGTACGAGCTTGGCATGTAAACGGCGGGGCCAGGGCCAGGGTTGCTTTAGTTCCTGGAAGGAAGGTTCGTCAATGGAGACCACCAGGAGGTCCGCAGGCTGCGGGGCCGCGGGCCGCAAGCGGTAAAACAGGTCCAGGGTCTGGTTTTCCAGGGATTGTCCCAGGGGCAGAAAGCTGAGGAGCACCATGATCCCGGCCACCAAGAGGCCCAGGGCCAGGCCCCGTCCCTGGGGACCGAGCAGCAGGTCCGTGGTCTTCCGCCGCCTCGAGTATTCCATGCCTCTTACCTATTTTTCAATAATATGAGAGATGAAACAGATTTACGAGAAGAAATATGGTGGGCAGGGCCCAGCCTACTTTTTCTGTTAGGGCGGGCACGGAGGCCCGCGCCACCGATATTTTCCAGTTTTTTGAGCGGGACAGCGGCTCGTGAGCGGTTAGGGCGAAAAGTTAACGGATAAAATTGCCTTTCTCTGATGAAAAGTTCCCCTCGGGTTGGAGGCAGTCCCGCTCCCAACCCCACACCGGCGAGACGCCTGTGCCCCCAGGCCTTGTGTGGTTTTGAGCAAACCGGGCTGTTTATGAATGACTGTTTGTTCGAGGTTGAGACGCCTGCGAAAATCCACTTGGCCACCTAAAAGCTTTGCCAATCATTGATATTTGTAGAGCAGGCGCCCTCGCCTGCAAGATACAACCGAGGGCGGCTGTTCTACATGATTTTCGCAGAGCGCCTTGGGCACGGCAAGCCGTGCCCCTACAGTAAAATTACTTGTCTGACGGCA
>CAZLRL010000481.1:0-2453 GCA_964561645.1 uncultured Desulfobacterales bacterium | reverse complement strand
GGGGGAAATGAGGACCCGGGCCCGTTTGAGCAGATCCACCTTGCGGGCAAAACCCGCAGGCCCGGTGTTGACAATGACCTGGCCGTTTACCTCCGGTTTGATCAATGCATCGAAATAAGGCTTATCCGGAGCAAAAACCGGCCCCGCGATGACCAGCCGGTGGCCGGTGTCCCGGGCCGCCCGGATGGCGGTGTGCAGGCCTTTGTCCGGGTAGATGCGGCCTAGAAAGAGTAGGAAGTCCTCTTTGTCGGCCTGAAAGGGGTAATCTCCAACCTCGAGGCCATGAGGAATAAGGTGGCGGGACGGATGGCCGTTCAATTGACGGTACTGGAACTCACTCACCGTCACCACCTGGGCGGCCGGGAAGCTTTTGAGGTAGTCCACCTTCATGGGGGTGAGGGGCGTGTGCAGGGTGATGATCAGGGGGAGACCGGTCGCAGCCAAGGCCCAGAAGCCGGCGGCGTTTTCCAGATGGCTGTGAATCACCCGGGCGGAGATGTCCTTGAGGTGCCGGAAAGCATAGGACAGGTGCATGTTCTCCGAAAACTTGTCCGGGGGCCAGAACGCCTGGTCAAAGGGCCCCAGACAGGGCACCCCCAGGGTGGAATCCCGGGCCGCAAACAGCGTGATCGTAACACCGTGGGCCACCAAGCCCCGCACCAGGTTGGCGATCATGAGCTCGGTGCCGCCGTAGTCCCGGGGTGGAATGGGGACCCAGGGAGGGGCGATTTGAACCACCTGCATGGAGATTCCTTCCGCTCGGTCAGCAGTTAGCAGTCAGCAGTTAGCAGTTAGTTTTTAGTTTCGAGTTGTGCAAGATGCGTTTGGCGCCTGGTCAGATATAGCAAAAAGTAGGGCGGGCATTTGCCCACCGATAAAATCGTACCCTGTTCACTTTAGAACCAGTTTGTGTAGGGTGCGTCTTACGCACCAGAAAGCTATAAGCTATAAGCCATAAGCTTTAGGCTTTAAAAACTCAGAGCTCAGAGCTCAGAGATCAAAGCTCAAAGCTTACCGTTTATAGCTTTTCCAGGCCCCAACCTCTGTTCCACCTCCGGCAGCGTCTTCAAAGGCGGCAGACTGTGATCCCCGATGGACACCTGGAGCCAATCCGGGGTTCCCTGGCCCGGTGCTACCGGGAGCGGGATATTCAGAGTGGGCGTTTCTCCGGCCGCCTCTCCCCAGAAGAGAATACGTTCCCGCAGAAGCACCTCTATGAAGGTGTGAAAGACCTGGCCCGCCATCTGGTCGAGGCCCCGGCGCCGGGCCGTGGACGTAAGGGGCGCATGGCGATGGTCCATCTGGCCGACGTGAACCTGCACCAGGTGATCGAGGTCGGGAGAATCGGGACCCAACCTCAGGCGGTCCAGGGCGAAACTCAGCAGGGTCAGGATTTCCACCCCAAAGCCGCTCTTGAAAGGCAGGGAGGCCCAAAAATGCAAAGTCCCGGCCATTTCTCCGGAGAGCAGATAAGCCAACTGCTGCAGGGTCTGCACCCCGGGATGCGGACACAGGGCCAGGAGGGACCGCAGCATGGCATTGAGACGGCCTCCCCGCGGCCGGTGATAAACCACCTTGGCCGCCTCCACCCGGCGAAACCGCAGCAGCGCGCCCACGGGGTCGATAATCCAGCGGGGGGAAAAATAGGGGGGACGAATATCCGCGTCCAGAAATTCCACCACCGCCCGAGGGTTAGAAAGCCCTTCCCGGACAATGAGGTGGTACAGCAGGGCCCGCATAGCCGCGCCCTTGCCCAGGGGAATGTTTTGTTGATCAGGCGGCAGGTGCTGCTCTGCTCTAAAGACGGTCAGGCCGGGATACTCCCGGGCCAGTTGGGCCAAGCCGCCCAGCCGCCGGCCGCCGAACGCGATCCAGACCCGGTCCACGAGTTCTCCCTGCAAGGGCCAGAGGATGGCCAACAGTTTCCGGAGGTTGGAGGCTTCCCGGGAATTTCCCACCGGAAAAACCAGGTGCACCGGTATATCTTCAACGGTTTTGACGGCCAGGGCTTCAGCCGGGTCCAGGCTGCCGGCCGGTATCAGACCCAAGCGGGGCAACGTGGCCTCCCGGTCCCAAAGGTCAGGTTGGATAACTTCGGGGGGCGGGCTCACGTTTAACCCCACACGGCTTGCCGGGCCTGGGCCCCGATCTCGGGTTCGGACAACCAGGTTTGCAGCTCCTGCCAACGGGTGGCCAACTCCAGGTAAGTCCGAAAGGCGTTGTGCGGACAGGTATTTTCCTGCTGAAACAGACACAAATTCTGCAGGGTCTGGCGCGCTCCCTCGGCGTCGCCTGCGGTCATATACTCCAGGGCCAGGAGAGCATGGCTGTGATAGGCCATCTGCTCCAACTCGTCAGTAAGAAAGTTTCCCGGATAGGGCGCCAGCTCCAGCGGGGTGACCCGGACCAGGTCCGGGTGCGGCTCCTGCTCCCTGAGCTTGCGGCGGGCGTAG
>CAZLRL010000480.1:1219-2460 GCA_964561645.1 uncultured Desulfobacterales bacterium | reverse complement strand
TTCAGGATAATTTCCGCCTCTCGGCAATATGGACACAGCATAATTACAAATACCGCGACAGCCGCGGCAAAGAAGGCTCGATCTGGCGGCACTCCCGCAGCAGGGCGTTGACATACAGCCAGACAAAGCTCAGGAGAAACTCCGGCGCGTATTTTTTGGCCCCGTGGCTGTCAAAAGCCACTTCGCTGCTCTGGCCGTCGTGGCTCAGTCGCAGGGCCAGGTCCCCCAGGATGGGCCAGGTGGCCTGCCAGCCCCCGGGAATTTCGCCGCCGGTGCCCACGTCCAGGCGGGCCATAGCCACCTCCACCAGGTCCGGAGTCAAAAGCTGCAGCAGTTCCTCCCGGGGCCCCAGGGCCTTGTCCTTGATGGGCGTGGTGGCCTGGGAGGCAAAATCCCCGAAGGGCAGCCATTCAGCCCCGGCAGTCGCCTCCTCCAGGGGCAATGTACCCCGGGCGTAGCGCGCCATCAGGGCCAAAAAATCCCAGGCAAAGACATAGGCGTCTTCGGTGGGGACCACCAGACTCTTGCGCGCGAACAGAATCCGCAGATCAGCGCCGTGTTCGGGGTCCACATCGAACAGCCAGTACAGCTCCAGGGGGCGGAAAGGCTGCTGCCACAGGACCCATTGCACCGTGGCGTAGGGCTTGTCCGCCAGGATCTTCCCCCGCATCAGGCGGGCCAGAAGCTGGGGGTCCACCTCCACCAGCCCCTCCAGATCATGGCGGTATTTCTTGCGCACGTACTGCCGCAACTGGGCTTCCCAGCCCCACCCCGCTTCAAAATGCCCCAGGGTGACCAGATCGTTGAAGCCTGCCTGCCTCAGCTCTTCTTGCTCTCCACTTTCTGATTAAATTTGTTTGCATTAATTATAAATCGTTCGTGCACCGCTTCGCCAATTTTTTCCTTTTCGTCAAAGGCTTCCAACTTGAAGGTGAGCTTGCGGCCCTCGATGGCCGTGACCTCCGTTTGGGCCCGGACTTCCATCCCCAGCGGGGTGGGGGCCATGTGCTTCAGATTCATGCTGATGCCCACCGACTGCTCTTCGGTGTTCAAATGAACGGACATAAGTTCGGCGCTCACTCCTTCGAACAACCCCACGAGGTAGGGGGTGCCGAAGACATCCGGCAGGTCAGGGTAAAAATTCCGGGCTGAGTGTTCGGGACCGGTCTTTAAAAATTTCTCCAGGGTCATGCCAACCGTAAAGGGAGAGGTCATAGATCCTCCTTGGAATAGGGTATGAG
>CAZLRL010000480.1:0-1209 GCA_964561645.1 uncultured Desulfobacterales bacterium | reverse complement strand
GAGAAGGCGGGGGAGCGGAAGCAGACTCCTCGGCCCTCCCCGCCTAGCTACACCGCCAGGGGGGAGAGCTTGATGGGGCCGAATTTTTCCCCCTGGGCCAGACGGCGGCCCAGGTCCGTGGCCCGGCTCAGCACGTCCGGTTGCTGCAGAATAGCCTCCTTTTCATCCACGCCCCGCACCAGGATTTCCTCGGCATAGGTGACGTTGATGGCGTCGAAAAAATATTTGCTCACCAGGCGGGCGCCCACAAACAGGAGTTTCCCCTGGGTGGCCCCCACCGCCAGGAGCACCCCCTGGCGCTCCGGCCCGGGGAAGTCCTGCTCGATCACGTAGCGACGGGCCCACAGGGCCTGGGTCCGGTCGATCAGGGCCTTGGCCTGGGCCGAGACGCTGTAGAAAAAAATGGGCGTGGCCAGGACCACCACGTCGGCCGCCAGCAGCTTGTCATACAGGGGGAGCATGTCGTCCTTGATGGGACAGGTGCCGTCTTTGAAACAATGATAGATTTCCAGGCACGGGGAAATCTTGTGTTCGCGCAGCGCCAGCCGCTCCACCTCGCCCCCGGCCTCGGTGGCGCCCTCGAGGAAAGCCTTGAGAAGAAGTTCGGAATTGCCGCCCCGGCGGGGGCTTCCCCAGATGGCCAGGAATTTCATGTCAGTCTCCTTTGTTCCTGAAGCCCACGGGTGGAAAAGAAAGGTGCCCGGGCGCCTCACGTACAAAAACCCCGGACAGTTAAGCATAGAGAAACACCGGAGTCTTTGTCAAGTCCGGCCTGCGCTCTTCGGAGAACCCCGGTGCCACAGCACCGCATATTTAATCCAGCAGCTGATTTTTCCGTTCAATGGAGGCTGTTACGAAAACTTAGGTAGAACGGTAGCCCGGGCTTCCAGCCCGTGCTGCACGGGCAAGATGCCCGCGCTACCGGCAAAATGGCTTGATGAGACAGCGACCAGAATGCGGTGGGGCGGCCGTCTCTGGCCGCCCCTGCCCCTGGCGGGCCCGGAGGCCCGCCCCACCAAAATTTTTCAACGTCTAGGGCGGCCCTTGGCCGCCGAAGATTATGAGAACAACGGGTGCCAATACATTACAGCTTTTAGTTGTGATCCTTTGAACCGAAAACAGAAAACCGTCTCAAGGACTCGTTCCCCAGCTCCTGCTTGGGAACGCAATTTTCCCCAAGCTCCTGCTTTGGCAGTTCGGATAGATATG
>CAZLRL010000479.1:0-2463 GCA_964561645.1 uncultured Desulfobacterales bacterium | reverse complement strand
CTTGCCGGGTGGGCCGCAGGGCCACAGTTTCACCCCGAAAGGCCTTGCTGAGCCGCTGCACCCGGCCCAGGCTGGGACCGGACGCGGCGGTTCCCGGAACCTCAAAAATTTTTCAATTAAAGGAGAAAAACCTATGTGGAGCATCATCAGCACCTGGAGTCTAAAAGGCTTGTGTCTGGCTCTGCTCTCCCTGGCCCTGGTCCTGGCCTTCACCTCTGAGTCCCGGGCCCGGAAAAAACCGGTCCAGGTGAAACTGGCCACCACCATGGGGGACATCGTCCTGGAACTGTACCCGGACCAGGCCCCGGCCACGGTGGACAACTTTGTCCAATACGTCAAAAGCGGGCACTACGACGGCACCATTTTCCACCGGGTCATCGACGGCTTTATGATCCAGGGGGGCGGCCTTGACGCCAAGATGAACGAGAAGCCCACCCGTCCGCCCATCAAAAACGAGGCGGACAACGGCCTCAAAAACGAGCCCTACACCATCGCCATGGCCCGAACCAGCGACCCCCATTCGGCCACCAGCCAGTTTTTCATCAACGTGGCCGACAACCAGCGCCTGAACCATACGGCCAAAACCCCCTCCGGCTGGGGCTACACCGTATTCGGTAAAGTCGTGCAGGGCCAGGACGTGGTGGACAAAATCAAGGCCCTGCCCACCACCACCCGGGGCATTTACCAGAACGTCCCCCAAACCCCGGTAACCATCACCAAGGCCACGGTCATCAGCCAGTAACCCGGCTAACGCGTTGTCATAGGAATAATCTGATATACCAGGGGCGCACCCGGGTGTGCGCCCTCCTGGCGGAATGATACCTGGGTCAGCCCCTACAGTTCGCTAGAAACAGTTGCAAAACCTTATATTTTGGTTTTTATTGTCATTCTGAGGGATCGCAGCGACCGAAGAATCTAGTCTTTTCAATAAGTTCTATATCCTTCACTTCGTTCAGGATGACAGAAAAATAGGTTTTGCAACCGCTTGCAGGAATAATTTTGAAATAACTACCTGGGTCGCGACACGAGGACGAAAAATGTAGCCGCAGGCTTCAGCCTGCGTTCTTTTTTAATTGACCCCTTATGGCGCAAGCTAAAGCTTGCGGCTACAAAAAAGCCTCCTTGGCCCCGAAGCATTGAACCTGTAGGGCGGAAAAGCGCCGCGCCTCCCGCCTTTCCCCCCTGGTTCCCAAGCTCCAGCTTGGGAACCACCCTGCCCGCCAAGCTCACGCTTGGCCAATAATTTTGAAGACAAAAGGATTTCGCCATAGGACAAGTCCCCAAGCAGAGCTTGGGTAACAAAAAAGTTCCCAAGCCGGAGCTTGGGAACGAGAAGAACTTCGGCCCCCTTAGTGAGAAGCGCCTCCACAATTTTCTGATGTCCCTCTCCAGAGGCAGCCATCAAGGCTGTACTGCTGTCTTGGCTCCTGACATTGACCTCAGCACCCTTGCCCAGAAGGACCTCCACCACTCCTCGGTGGCCATTTTGAGCGGCGAGCATCAAGGGAGTGAAGCCGTATTTTTTTTCCTTGGCATTAACCTCAGCGCCTTTGGCCAGTAGAATCTCCACCACTTCCCGATGGCCATTTTGGGAGGCAAGCAGCAGTGCGGTGACGCCGTTTTTGTCCTTAGCGTTGACTTCGGCACCATTGCTTAGGAGGTTTTTGACTTTGGTTTGATCCCCACACCTTGCGCTTTTAATCAAATCCTCATTAACCCTCGGCTGGGCCACGGTAGCCCACAGGGCCGCCACAACTAATAGCACGGCCGTCATGCTCCACTTACCGACTTCAACCCGACTAGCCCGGATAACCATCTCTTACCTCCTCCATTTTTGGGCTTATGGGTGTTGAGGTTGTCTAAGATCAAATGGAGTTCCTGGTCAAAATAGTAACCATTCTTTAATTCGTGAAGTTCAAAAATTTTACGCGGGGTCGTCGATTAAACTCGGGATGCGCCCCGAATCCAGCTAAGGCTCATAAGAAAACTTTGCCTTTTCTATATGGATGATCCATTCCTTCCCATCTGGCGACTCATACTCCATATTGCCGGTAAGTTCCACTTCTGACCCCTGTACTATGATGCTCGACCCTTTCATCAAGAGACCTTCAACAGTTATTTCTTTTTCAGGTTTTAAAGGATCTGAGATCACTGCAGTACATTTTGCCCCATCTACATTAATTTTCTGTTTGGGTGCCGAGGCTCCTTCCGATCCGAAGTTCAAAAAAATAGGAAATGGTTTATTAGGAATGAATTGTACGACACGTTTTGGTATTATTATCTTATTAGAGTTATCTCCGCATCCAAGCAGCAAAATACCGGAAATACTCAATGATAACATACATAAAGTTGCAATAATTTTTTTCATAATATGCTCCCCTTTTGTTAAGAAAGCTATTGTGATTCGTCACATAAAATAAACGTTAAATATCCCCATTCGGTGACACCCTACCGATGACCATT
>CAZLRL010000478.1:0-2480 GCA_964561645.1 uncultured Desulfobacterales bacterium | reverse complement strand
CGACGCGCACGCCGAATATATCGCCTGGTTACGAAAAATCTTCAATGACGCGGGGGTCATCTGGCAGGCCACCCACCTGGGCAAAGTGGACGAAGGCGGCGGCGGCACCATCGCCAAGTATCTGGCGGTGCACGGCATGGAGATCATCGACTCCGGGCCGCCGGTGCTGTCCATGCACTCGCCCTTCGAGGTGGCGTCCAAGGCGGACCTCTACATGGTCCTCAAGGCCTACCGGACCTTTTTCCTGGCCCCGGGGAGGTAAAGGGCCGGTTTTCAATTTTCGGTTCCGAGTTCTTTTCTCGTTTCCAAGCTCCCGCTTGGGAACGCAAATTTTGAGCTCAAGCTCTGCTTGAGGCGATTCCTGTGGCACAAGTGTCCTCACCTGTGGGTAGTGACCAGGCTCGGTTGTGTCAAGTAGACCATTCCAGCGGAGTTACCGGTAGCACGGGCATCCTGCCCGTGCCTGGACGGGCTGGAAGCCCGTCCTACCGTTATCAGGTAAGGTTTTGATTCCAAGAGAGAAAGGTCACAACGAAGGATGAAAATGTAGAACCGCCGCCCCAGCGGTTTTTACGCCGGCGAGGGCGCGGGCGCTACATTTTTATATAAAGCGGAGGGTCTGGATTCTTCGGTCGCTTCTCCCTTTGAATGACAGATACGGGGATATTGGTGATCAGCTTGCCAGGATTTTTGCAGGGGTCTTACCGGTTTTCGGTTTTCGGTTTGGAGGATTCTCAGGTATAATATCAGGGGACATTTAAAGCTTGACAGAGAAAAACCGACCCGACAAATATAAGGACTCCTGAAAATCCCTCCGGTTCGCCGCAGCATCTGCTTACCGAGAGCCGCAAATAAAAGCCAAAATCATGAAGAAATTCTTTACTCGTGTCAAAACTAAAGCAGAACCCGATCCCACCAATGCCTCCTGGGGCAATGTGGCCAGTTTTTATAGCTTGCTGCTGTTCCTCATCGCCATACCCTTTGTCCTCATCGTGGCCCTGGTCTGGCTCACCGGCATTCTGGGTTTCAACGCCTACATTTTCGCCGGATTTGTGGTGCTGTTGGCCATAGGCGTCTGGCGCATGGTCCGGGCCTGGAAGCGTTTCAAGGAGCGGCTGGCGGCCCAGAGCACCGAGGTCCAGGACCTCATGCGGGAAGCGGCCAAAACCGGCGGCGACATGGAGGTCTCGGTGATGAAAGGCCTCTTTTCAGTGCGCTACCACGGCCGGGGGGGCATGTTCCCCGAGGCCTTGCCCCAGGGGCGACCCGCGCCCCTGGCCCTGGAGGGGCCCATTCTGGATGCGGAGGCCACCGAGATTCTGCCGCCCCTGCCCCCCGAGCGCATTCGCCAGGAACTGGCTGAATTCATGCGCCTCCGGGACGAGGGCGTCATCAGTCCGGAGGAATTCGACCGCCTCAAGTCCAGCCTGCTGCAGCGCATCCCGGCTTAATTGATTTATTTGGTTGGTCCGGCTCAAACTGCTGGTCGGACCAACATCCTTAATTAATGATTCCTTACACATTTTAGGTCACAATGATTTTTTCAAAACTTTAATCATTAAAAGAGTGGGAGGAATTATGGGACCCCAAGTATTTAGAGAAAAAGCATTTATTGTGTTGTTCAATATATTGCTCATTCTCATAATGCCTCAATTAATTTATGCTGAAGATTACAAAACGATTCGAAACAATATGAATAATATGACAAGCTTAGAGTGGGATAATTATACAAAGTCACTTAAAGGTAGGACCGTAAGCTGGATTGGATGGATTGATGATGTAGAAAAGCAATGGTTCGGAGGCTATAAAATTTTAATAGACATGGATCATCCCAAAATAGAAGCATCCGTCCAGGATGTCTATATAGAAGATCAACCATTAAACATTGCTCAAAATTTAAGAAAAGATCAAAAGGTATCTCTTAAAGGTAAAATAAAGTCCGTCATGAGTATATTAGGAAGTTGTGCAGTTACATTAGAAGATGTAACAATATCTCCTGCAAAATAGATTATAATATATGAAACCGTTTCATTTACCTGCATAATACCTATTAGTCGTGGGGCGCGTCTCAGGCGCCAAAAAAAGGTGCGTAAGACGCACCTGCATTGATTCGCTGGGCCTAGCAGCGCCGGCTGAAGCCCGCGGCTACAATTACCACTAACTGCCGGCTCAGAAAATCGAAAACAGATCATGTAGGGTGCGCTCTGCGCACCATAATTGCCCCGGTGAAAAGATTCAATCAGATTGGAGGACAAATCCATGTCCAACCCTTGCACAGGTGAGGACACCTGTGCCACCAGCCCTTTTGCTGTTTTTGAGATAGTCGGAGGTTCATGAGGGACTGCTCTGAGGAAAAAAATAAATTTTACCGATTATGCCCTTAACTCCTGAGCTCCTGGCAATATGTAGCCGCGAGGCTAAGCCGGCGCTGGCACAGGCTGGAAAGCCTGTGCCACCAGGCATCTTTAAAGCAATTAAGG